>JBPYFF010000420.1:0-2366 GCA_051984455.1 Acidimicrobiales bacterium
AGCGTCAGGTGATGCTGCACTGGCGCTGCAGCGGCTCTCGTCGAGATAACCCGTGTCGAGCGTGACCGGTTTATAGCTGTGCCCTTGGAGTTCGCCTTGGCTGAGGGCGATGGACAAGAGCATCGAAGACTGGCGACATGGCCTTGTCTCCTATTACGCGCCGCCGGAATTCTCGATCCAAGACGACGACCTGATGGTTTGTGTGTCTGACCCCAGTGCGGGGCCGGTACTGCAACTCCGATCGCATTCGTGGCGACCGTTGGCCGTCGCCCGGCTCCCTGGTCGCGGACCGCGGGCGGCAACTTCTGAGAAGGGTCCTACTGACTACCTACTCGGCCATGGTTTCGCATTGTTGTATTTTTCGGACCCCGTTTCGGCTCTTTAACTTCCAGTTAAGTCGCGCCAAGACTGCCGACGTCAGCCGTGCCCGCATCCACAGGAAAGACATAGCCATGAGCAAGTTCACCGCCGCGGCTGTTCGCGAGCTGGTCCCGTCGGGGGGCGTGGTAGTGGTCTACGGTGGCCTGCGGCGACCGCTTACGGCCCTTGAGGCGTTGACGTTCGGCCGGGCCACGTCCTGCACCGTGTGCCTCGACTCACAAGACCGGGGGATATCGCGGCTGGCTGGCTGCATCGAGCACTGCGCCGGCACATGGTGGGCTTGTAATCGCAGCGCCGTGCGGGCCTTCACCGTCGTTGACGACCTCGGCATCCGCGGCGTGGTGGCACCCGGCCGGCGCACCGCGATCACCGGGCCGATCACGGTCGTGGTGGAGGGGTCGCTGCGCCGCCATGCCCTGGAGGTCTTGACCGACCACGACCCCCGACCGGACTTGCGCCGTCTGGACAACGACGACCCGTTGCCAACCGCGGCGGCGGGCGAGGTCGTCATTACCCACCTCGATCACCTGGCGTTGGTGGCACTCTTCGCCGGCTATCTCGAGATGTTCCCGCACTACCAGCCTCACCCGAGAACCTACGCCGACGCCGCCTCGGTCCTGGGCTGGCCCCGGAGCACGCTCGTGAAGCGAATCGAATACCTGCGGACCCGGCTGACCAACGCTGGTGTACCCAACCTGCTCGGCGAGAACGCCCTGGAGTACCTGGCCGAGTGGACGCTGACCACGGGGGTGTTGGCCCGAAGCGATTTGGACCGGCTCAAGAGTCGCCAGGATAAGTCGCGGCCGAGCTAGCCAGATGGCACGAGCGGGCCGTGGCCTGACCCCGGAGCGAGCCTCCGGGTCCCCATGCCGCCGTCTGCCGGGGCACAGTGAGGCCAAGCGGTGGACGCTGAAAGCGCCACGAGCCACTAGGGCCAGCTGGGGCCGATTGGGTAGGGCTCCCGATTGGCAGCACCACGAGGGCTCCTTATCGTGCAAAGGGATGGTGCGACACGCACCCCGAGCGAGCGCACCAGGAGGGCTCAACACGATGGCCAGGAACGGCAGTAGGTCGGACATCAATACCAGCACCAATCAAACGGTGCGGTCGCTCCGCCGTCGGGCCGGCACCAGCCTCGGCGTCGTCCTCTCGGCTGCTGTGCTACTGGCGGCGTGCCACTCCACTGCCACCCACACGACCAACAGGCCAACGTCCCGAGCCGTCGGCTCGACGTCCCCGTCATCAATCGCCGAAGGCGGCCGCATCTCGACCACGCTCGTGTTTCCCCCGCTGGCGACCAAGCCGGTCGGCCCAACGACCGCCAGCCCGGCGCCGCGAGCCCAGAACCTGCGGGTCACCACGGGCGTCCGAGCCCAGCTGCTGGCAGCGGGCGCAGCTTCCCATGGCCTGACCTCTGCGGACTATGTCGGTCTGACGCCCGGCGAGACGTACTACGCCGTCGACGCCGCAGGGGTGTACTGGGCCGGCGCTGCTCTAGACCCCAGCCCTTCATCGATGCCAGCCCAGGTCTCCAGCCAGGACGACGGCGCCTACCTGCTTTTCGAACGACCGGTGGGCGGCGCGTGGAAAGTCTTCGCCGTTGGTGTGGCCGGCCGCGCCGGCTCGCTCTGTCCGATCGTAGTGCCACCGCCCGTTCTGGCCTTGTGGGGATGGCCGGCAATCAGCTGCCGTCCCGGCAATGCAAGATGACCACCTTCCCCCCGTCGGCTTCCCGACGTCGGTGTCCCCGATACCGTCGCTGTGTGTCTCGGGAGCACGATTGGAGCGTCTCGGGTTCGGCCGGGCCGAGACCACTGAACCGCGAGGACCGGATTGTCTCGCGCCGCCCGATGAGCTTTATATCGCCGCCTGGGCAATCACTCAAGCGCAGCTTCGGGTCTTCCAGCACCCAGGATGTCCGAAAGCTGCGCGTCGAGCGCCTGAGTGCACGACGACGTAGCTCCTTGTGCCTGGCATCGCTGTGC
>JBPYFF010000421.1:0-6846 GCA_051984455.1 Acidimicrobiales bacterium
TCCACTCGAATGACGCGCTGGGCGTTGTGGAAGGCCTGGACCCGCGACACCGGCCGTGAGCCATGAATGTCCCGGATCATCGTGTAAACGCTGTAAAGGCCGGCCACAAGCAGGGCCTCCTGCCACCAGCGCAGGCGGGGCCGCGGCGGTCCGTCCGCCGCGGGGTCGAGCGGCGGCGCCAGCTTTACGTCGGCGCTCAAGGCGACGTTGGGGCGGTCCGGGCTGCCCGGCGGCCCACCGCAAAAGCGGGCGCCCCGAGCAGGCTCACGGTCAGGTTGATCGCATAGACCATCAGGCCGAGGGCGATGGCGTGCTTCTCACTGACCCCGAGCGGTGCGAGAAACAGGACCAGCGCGCCCTCCCGCAGGCCCAGGCCGCCGATGGTCGGGAACGGCAGGACCTGGACGATCGCCACGACCGGCATGAACGCCATGAAGGCCGTCCAACCGATCCCGAGCCCGAGGGCCTGGCCGGCCGCGAAGGCAGCTCCCACCACGGCCAGCTGATAGCCGACGCCGGCCGCCAGGACCTCGGCGGCCATGGCCGGCCGGTGGCGGAGCCGGTCGACGCCGAGATGGATGGCGCCGGTAAAGCGCTTCCAGCCGGAGTTGCTGGCCAGCCGGCCGCCAACACCCGGGTGGCCGGCCGCGCCCAACAGCAAGCCGAGCAACGCCAGGGTGGCGAACGACACGATCAGGGCGATGCGAAGCGGCCGGGCTCCGCCGGGGAGATGCAGAAGCGTCGGGTTGATCGCCAGGGCGACCAGGCTGAGCAGCGGCAGCACCGCCCACCCCGTCAGCCGCTCCAGCACGACCGAGGCGAAGGTCGCGGGCGTCTGGCCGTTGTCGGAAGAAATGCGGCTCACCCGAAGGACATCTCCGCCGATCGTGGTGGGGAGGAAGTTGCTGATGAACAGCCCGGCCAGATAGGTCGAGAACAGCCGGCCCAGCCGCGACCTCAGGTCGAGCGCCGCCAGGACCCGCTGCCACCGGAGGGATGCCAGCCCGATGCCCACCAGGGTGACCAGCAGGGCCAGGATCAGCCACCGGATGTGGACGAAGTCCCAGTCGGGCACCAGCGTGTCCAGATCGACGCGGTTCACGAGCACCACGAGCATGGCGATCGTGGCAACGACCCTCAGGATGGCGCCGAGGCGCCGTCGAGACCGCATCCACCTCCCTCGGCCGATCTGCTTAGGTTACTTCGAGATGAATAGAACAGCCGATTACCTCCATCCATTTCGTGTGGCAGCGATTTCCGTTCTATTCCTGCTCGTGGTGGTGGCGTGCGGCGGTGACAAGTCGGGCGGCCCCACAGGTGCCCCGGAGGACGTTGTGACCAGAGCGCCTGACGTCACCCTGGGCGCGGGAACGGCCCGAATCAAGATCAATTCTCCCAGTGCGACCGCGACCGGCGTCGTCGACTTGCGGAACGAGAGCGGCCAGCTCAGCGTGAGCGCCCCCGGCGTACCCAAACCGGCCGTCCTGTTGATCTCGAGCGGGACCGGGTACGTCAAGCAGGTGACGGATCCCGGTTTCGTGCGGCTGGACGCGGCCGTGCCGGAGGTGCTGCGGGGTGGCGACCCCTTTGCCGACATCGACCTGATCCGGGGGACCGTCCACATCCTCTCCGACGGTGGCAACGAGGTCGACGGAGCTTCCACCATCGCGTACACCCTGACCATTGACCCCCAGCAAGCCCTGTCGACCACTCCGCCCGCCCGCCAGGCCGAACTGCGGGCGGTGCTGGAGAACCGGACCGCGCTGTTCCCGATCGAGGTCTGGATCGACAGCACCCTCCACGTCCGGCGGGTCGAGGTGCCGACCGACCTGATTCCGACCACACCCCCTACCCGCGTCGACCGGTTGCCGATCGCCAGCGACGTCGACTACGACGCGTTCGGCGTTCCCGTTGGCCCGACGCCTGCCCCAACCCCGGCCCGGGCCTGAACCGCCCGGGTAGTCTCCCCTCTGGCCATCAAAGGGGATCAGCGTTGGATGTGACTTCGATCACGGTCGATGGGGTGGACCTCGCCGTTGCCTCGGCCGGTTCGGGCGAGCGGGGCAGGGTGATCCTGGTCCACGGGTTCGGCGGAGCCAAGGAGGACTTCACCGACTGGCTTGACTCACTGGCGGCGGATGGATGGGAGGCGGTCGCCTACGACCAGCGAGGGCACGGCCAGAGCGCCCACCCCGACGATGAGGCGGCCTTTTCCCTCCAGATCTTCAAGGACGACCTGCTCGCCCTGGTGGACGCCCTCGGCTGGGATCGCTTCGTGCTCCTCGGCCATTCCATGGGCGGCATGGTGGCCCAGCTGGTGGCCCTGTCTGCCCCCGGACGCCTGTCGGGTCTCATCCTGATGGACACCAGTCACGGGCCGATCGACGGCCTGGACCCGGAAGTGGTGGGCATGGGCCAAAAGGTCGTGCGGGAAGGGGGCATGGCCGCCCTCCTCGTGGCTCAAAAGGCAGCCGGACCGGGGCCCCTCGACTCTCCTGCCCACGATCGGGTGGTGGCAGCCCGGGAGGGCTATCAGGAGTTCTGTGACGGCAAGGCCCTCGCCACCTCACCCGAGATGTGGCTCGCCCTTTCGAGCGAGATCGTGGGTCAGGCCGACCGGCTGTCAGCGCTGGAGAGCCTGACCATGCCCGTTCTGGTGGTGGTCGGCGAGCAAGACCAGGGGTTGCTGGCGCCGTCCCGGGCCATGGGCGCGGCCATCCCGGGGGCGCAGCTGGTCGTCGTGCCCGACGCTGGCCACTCACCGCAGTTCGAAGCGCCGGACGCCTGGTGGGACGCCGTCCGGACCTTCCTCGGCGAGGTCTCGGGATGAATGGTCACGGAGGCGATCTGGCCATGGCGACCCTGTCGAAGTACGGGGTGGCCGAGATCTTCACGCTCTCGGGCGGCCACATCTTTCCCTTGTACGACGCCTGCGTGAAGCAGGAGCTGGCGATCTACGACGTGCGCCACGAGCAGACGGCGACATTCGCGGCTGAGGGGATGGCAAAAATGACCCGTCGCCCGGGTGTGGCCGTGCTGACGGCGGGCCCGGGTGTGACCAACGGCGTGAGCGCCATGACGACTGCGTCGTTCAACGGCTCTCCACTCGTCGTGCTCGGCGGACGGGCACCCCAGAGCCGGTGGGGCGCAGGCTCGCTTCAAGAGCTGGACCACGTCCCGATCGTGAGCTCCATCATGAAGTCCGCCGCCACGGCGGTGGCGACCACGGAGATTCCCAAGGTCGTTGGGTCGGCGGTTTCCACCGCCCTCACGCCGCATCGGGGTCCGGTCTTCGTGGACTTCCCGATGGACGTGCTGTTCGCGACCGCGTCGGATGTGCAGGTGGACGATGCCATGGGCGTTCGGGGTGCGGTGCCGGAGCCATCTGACGTGGACATCGCCACCTCGCTCATCCGGTCGGCTGCTCGGCCCTGCCTGGTCGCGGGAAGCGACGTCTACTGGGACGGAGCGTGGGAGGCGTTGCGTGACTGTGTCGAAGCGCTCCGGATCCCGTGCTTCGCCAACGGTCTGGGCCCTGGTTGTCTGCCCGCCGACCACGACCTGGCGTTCTCGCGGACCCGATCGATGTTGAAAGAGGCGGACGTCGTTGTCGTCGTGGGCACGCCGCTCGACTTCCGCCTGTCGTTCGGTCGTTTCGGTTCCGCCCGGGTGGTCCACATCGTCGACGCGGCCGACAACCGGGCCGGCCTGGTTCCTGACGCCGTTTCCGTGGCGGGCGACATCGGTGCGGTTCTGGAGGGGCTCGTCGCACAGGGAGGCCCGGAGGTCTCGCACGAGCCCTGGATCACGGCGTTGCGGGACAAGGAGCGAGCCGCCCGGTCTCAGGAGGCCGAACTGCTGAACTCGGCGGCCGAACCCATCCATCCCGCCCGGGTCTATGGCGAGCTCAGCCGCCGGCTCTCCCGGGATGCAGTGGTGATCGGCGACGGCGGGGACTTCGTCTCCTGGGCGGGGCGGCTGATCGATTCCTACCAGCCAGGGTGCTGGATGGACCCGGGGCCGTACGGGTGCCTGGGCACCGGGCTGGGCTACGCCATGGCAGCCAGGGTGGCTCACCCCGACCGGCAGGTGGTCCTGATGCTCGGCGACGGCGCCGCCGGTTTCTCCTTGCTGGACGTCGACTCGCTGGTCCGCCACGGCCTGCCGGTCGTCATGGTGGTCGGCAACAACGGCATCTGGGGGCTCGAGAAGCACCCGATGAGGGCTCTCTACGGCTACGACGTCGCCGCCGACTTGCAGCCGGAATGCCGGTACCACGATGTGGTCACGGCGCTCGGCGGGGCGGGCGAACTGGTCCGGCGGGTCGACGAGATCGGCCCGGCCTTTGACCGGGCGTTCGCCTCCGGGGTGCCTTACCTGATCAACGTGACCCTCGACCCCGAGGCGGTCTACCCCCGCTCGTCGAACCTGGCATAAGTGCTCGTCGTTGCCGTCTCGGCCCTCAGCGGGCCTTCTCCATGAACTGCCGCGTCTCCACGACAACTCGCGTCAGCCGGCCCGCCGCAACCAGGCCCGACCGGTCGCTAACGGTGACGTTGAACAGCAGCCGCCGCCCCTCCATCTTCTCCAGGGTGGCGCAGGCCCGCACCCGAGAGCCGACCATGACCGGCGCCAGATGAGCCATCTCGATGCGGGTCCCGACCGACGTCTCCTCCTCGCCCAGCTGACCGGCGAGGGCGGCGATCGACGCCTCCTCGCACAGGGCCACCACGCGGGGAGTGGCCAGCACCGCCACCTCACCCGAGCGCAGGGCGGTGGCGGTATCGGCGTCGGTCACAGTCAGTTCCAGCTCGGCCGTGACGCCGATATTGACGGGCACGTAAGTAACGGTATGCGGGTAGCCTCGCCCGCATCCAATACGGCCGGCCATGGCAGCGGGCAGCGCAACAGACCGACCACGCAGGAAGGACGCAGGAAGGGAGTGCTGTGATCGAGGAGGCGGTGGCTGAACGCGTGCTGAGTGTCGCCCTGCGTACGGGCGGCGATTTTGCCGAGATCTTCGCCGAGGACCGGCGCAGCTCGCTGGCCCGCCTCGACGACGGCCGGGTGGAGGAAGTGACGTCCGGTCGGGAGCGAGGTGCCGGTATTCGGGTCGTGGTCGGCGAGACGACAGGGTTCGCCCACACCGCCGACCTTTCGGAGACGGGGCTGCGAGCGGCCGCATCCGCGGCCGCCGCCGCGGCCCGCCGCGGTGGCGGCGGGGTGAAGGAGGTCGCCCTCTCCCCGCGGTCGGTGGTCGCCCCGAACGCCGTGGCTGTGCTGCCCGAGTCCGTCCCGAAGGCGGCCAAGGTCGAGCTGCTTCAACGAGCCGACGACGCGGCCCGGTCCTCCGGCCAGGCGATCCGCCAGGTGAGCGCGGTGTACGCCGACGGCCGGCGTCGGATCCTGGTGGCCAACAGCGACGGCGTCATCGCGACGGACGACCAGGTCAAGTCCCGCTTCGCCGTCTCCTGCGTGGCCTTCGGGGATACCGGTATGCAGACCGGCCGGGAATCCATCGGCGCAACCGTGGGATGGGAGCTGTTCGACGGCGAGGGCTGCGACGTCGAAGAGCTCGCCCGGCTGGCAGCCGAACGCGCCATTCGGAAGCTCTCGGCCCGGCCGGCACCGAGCGGCGCGGTGCCGGTGGTGATCAAGAGCGGCGGCGGTGGCGTGCTGTTCCACGAAGCCTGCGGCCACGGACTCGAGGCTGATCTGGTCGGCCGGGACGCATCCGTCTTCCGGGGCCGGCAGGGCGAGCTGGTCGCCAACCCCCTCGTCACCCTCGTCGACGACGGGACGATGGGCCCGCAATGGGGTGCCATCGCCATCGACGACGAGGGCCACCCCGCCGGCCGCAACGTGCTCATCCAGGACGGTGTGCTGACCGACTACATGTGGGACTGGTTGCGGGCTCGCAAGGAAGGGCGGGAAAGCAGCGGCAACGGCCGCCGCCAGAGCTACCAGCACCTCCCGATGGTGCGGATGACCAATACCTACGTGCTCGGTGGGGCCGAGGATCCCGGGGAGATCATCCGGCAAACGCCGACCGGGGTCTACGTCGCGCAGCTGGGCGGCGGCCAGGTCAATACCGCGACCGGCGACTTCGTGTTCGGGATGACCGAGGCCTACCTGATCGAGGACGGCCATATCACCGAGCCGCTGCGGGACGCCAACCTGATCGGCAACGGCCCGGATGTGCTGCGCAACATCGACGTGATCGGCAACGACTTCTCGATGGGCTCACCGGGGACGTGCGGGAAGGACGGTCAGGGTGTTCCGGTCGGCGACGGCCAGCCGACGCTGCGGGTCACGGCGCTGACGGTGGGAGGGACGGCGGCCTAGCCATGCCGGACGAGCTGCTGGACATCGCCACCCGCGTCGCGGGCGCGGCCCGGGACGGTGAGCAGGTAGAGGCATACGTCGCCCGGGGTCGCAGCACCGAGGTCAAGGTGTTCGAGGGCGACGTCGAGTCGTTGTCGTCGGCCGAGTCGGCCGGGGTCGGGGTTCGCGTCATCGCCGGCTCGCGCCAGGGCTTCGCCTATGCCGGAAGCCTGGATGAGTCGGTGGTGACCGAGACCCTGGCCGAAGCGCGGGACAACGCCTCCTTCGGCACCGCGGACGAGTACCTGGGCCTGGCGTCACCCGATGGCGTCGTCCCGCCGTCGCTCGACCTGTGGCGGGAGGAGCTTGCCCGGTTCCCCGCCGACGACAAAGTCGCCCGGGCCCTGGAGCTGGAGCGGCTGGTGAGGGCGGGGGATCGCCGGATTCGCCAGGTCGAGTCCGCCTATTGGGGCGACTCGATGGGTGAGTCGGCGCTGGCCAGCAGCACGGGTCTGGCGGCGT
>JBPYFF010000422.1:0-6449 GCA_051984455.1 Acidimicrobiales bacterium
TCGCTTGCCACCGGCGCTCCGCCCCTTTTCTTGGCCGACTCCGCCGACTCGGCGTCCTCCCGCGAGAGCTCTTTGCCTCCCCGGGCATTGGTTGTCCACCTCCGCTCATCGTGCTATCCGGCGGCGATGCATGCTGCGTGCGGATTCGGGCATCGGCGTTTAGCGGGCAGGCTTCAGGGAACAATTGTGATGTCGGGTAGAAACCAACTGCCCGGTCGAGGACGAGCCGCTCGGAGGCGTCCGGCTGGGGCCACGCCTTGCACTGCGTCAGCGGCTTGATTGAACGCGGTATCTGCCCGTAAGGCAGGGAGGTTCTAAGAGTGGATGCAGTTGCGACCCGTGCACGTGCCCAGAGCGGGGACGGCTGGGAGGCCTTGGCTCACTACGCGTCAACCAGGGACCCGGCACTGCGCAATCGAATTGTTCATGAACACGGGGATCTGGCCTATCGCCTGGCCAGGAGGTTTACCGGCCGGGGCGAGCCGGTCGATGACCTGGTACAGGTCGCGTTCGTCGGCCTGATCAATGCGGTTGATCGCTACGATCCGAACGCAGGGGTGCCCCTGCGTTCGTTCGCGGTCCCGACCATTCTGGGCGAGCTCAGGCGCTATTTCCGCGATCGAGCCTGGGCGATGCGGGTTCCGCGGCGAGTGCAAGAAACCTACCTTGAGACCAAGATTGCGGTGGAGGTTCTGACCCAGGAACTCGGGCGTTCGCCGACCTATGGCGAGATTGCGGCACGTTTGGCGGTCACCGAGGAGGCGGTGGTGGAGGCGCTGGAAGCGGGGCGGAACTTTTACGCTCTCTCGCTGGACGGGCCTGAATCGACCAACGTCAAGGGAACGGCGGTGGCAGCGCCCCATCGGGAGGATCGTGGCTTGAACACGGTCGAGGACCGAGAGCTACTGCATACCCTGGCTGACAATCTGCCGCCGAGGAGCCGGTTGGTGGTCGAGCTACGCTTCGGTCGCGACCTGACTCAATCCGACATCGCCCGTCGTCTTGGTATCAGCCAAATGCAGGTATCCCGGATACTGGCGAAGGCGATCCACGACATGAGAGCCCGGGCCATTCAACCGTCACAGGTCAGCTGAAAGGTTGCGATGGGCCGCGTTGTGGGTAGAAACCGGGTGGCGGTCACGTGATGCGTGAAGGGAAGTGACGAACATGGCCTTTTTGGGCTTGCGAAAGCGAGAACGAGTCCATCGGCAGACACCCCTGGCCGAGGAGGCGGGCGGCAACGGCGGGGCCAGTGTGCCGGTAGCCGAAGAGCCGGGTGGCGAAGGGACGGCGATGGCGCCCCAGGTTGAAGGCACCTGGCGTGCCCCTTTTGCAGGCGATGCCGGCACCAGGGCGCCGGTCGAAGCCCAGCGGGCGCCGACGGAGCCAACTCGGCCGCCGGTCGAGGGCAAGAGGGAGCCGGTCGAAGGCACCAGGGTGCCGTTTGCAGCCGGCAGCCGGGTGCCGGTAGAGGGCACCACCCGTGGCAGAGGGCTCGGACTCGGGATGGTTGGCTTGCTCATCCTGCTGGCGGGCGCGTGGGCCGGGATTGTCCCGTACGTGGGTCCGACGTTCGGCTATAGCTCACACGGCCAGCCGAGCTGGCAGTGGAACCTTCAGCACAGCCTCTTGTATCTCATTCCGGGCGCCGTGGCGGTGGTCGCCGGATTGCTCATCATCGCCGCCGCCGGGCGCGTCGCCCGCGGTCACAGCCGTATCGGGTCAGGCGTCCTTGGCCTCATTGTGACGGCTTGCGGGGCCTGGTTGGTACTCGGACCGGTTGTCTGGCCCTTGTTCTATTCAAGTCCCGTCTTCACGTCAGGCTCGGCATGGGACAACTTCATCTATCAACTGGGCTACAACCTCGGCCCTGGCTTGGCGCTCGTTCTCTTGAGCGGCATTGCTATGGGGCTGAGTGCCCTGGCCGGCCGGGCGGTAACCGCGGCCAGGCCTACCGCGGTCCGGGAAACACCGGAAACCACCTGGATGACGCGCCGGAGCGCCTAGGGATCCGATGACCCGCTCGCGTACTCCTGGCCGGGAGGCAGCGAGCGGGTTCGGCCCATACATGACCAAAGCCCAACGAGAACGGGCTGTCGGCCGCGGCTAGATCGGGCCGGGGGGACCCCGTTCGTCGTCGGCATCCGCGCCGCGCCGGGTGGCCGGCGGTAGCGTTGTAGCAGCGCTAGCAGGAGGCGACGGAAGGTGATCAGGGCACTGGTTGTCGGCGTGGTCTTGTTCCTTATCGCGACGTTCCCGGCCACGTTTCTCCTCATGTTGTTTTTCGGCAACATCGGCAAACACATCAGTTACTGGGGCATGTTCCCCCTCGGAATCCTGGTCTCCGTTCTCATCGCCTCGGCCGGGTCCCAGCGCTGAGGAGCCGCTGGCTCAGGCGTTCTTGCCACGATCTCCGGTGACGCCGGCCTGGCGCAGGCGCTCCAGCTCATCGGGGCTTGCGACATCGGAGAGCACTTCGTCGTTGTGTTGCCCGAGCGTCGGAGAGGGACGCGTCGCCCAGCGGTCGACCCGGGAAAACCGGAACGGCATTGCCGGAATCTCATGGCGGCCGGTGACGGGATGGTCTTCGACCTCGAACAGTCGCCGGTAGCGCAACTGCGGATTGTTGGGCAGGTCGGGCCCAGGCGTTACTACGGCCGCCGGCACGCCCGCCCGCGTGAGCAACTCGGCGATCTCCTCCGCCTCCCGCCCAGTGCACCAGGCGCTCAGCTCGGCGTCGATCCGGTCATGGTCGTTCTGCCGGCCGCCGGACGAGGCGAGGGCGGGGTCAGCGGACCAACCAGGGTCTCCCAGCGCAGCCTGCAGCCCCCGCCATTGTTCGTCGCTGGTGACGGCGATGGCTACCCAGCAGTCATCTCCCTTACAGGGATAGACCCCTTGTGGTGCAGCCCATCGGCTGCGGTTGCCGGTTCGACCGGGCACCGTTCCGGTCATCTGATATTCGATGAGCTGCTCAGCCGCGGCGTTGAGGGCTGCCTCGATCATGGGTGACTCGACCAGGCGACCCTGACCATCTCGGTCGCGTTGCTTGAGCGCCAGCAGAGTGGCGAACACCGCGTGGATGCCCGCGATCGGGTCGCCGGCACCCCGCACCAGGATGGGTGTGCCGTCTGCCGGCCCGGTCAACCACGCCATCCCGGTGATGGACTCCATGGTCTGGGCGAAGCCGGTCCGATCCCGCCACGGTCCGCCCAGGCCGAACGCCGGCATGCGGACCATGACCACGCCCGGATTGATCCGATGGACCCGGTCCCATCCCAGGCCGAACTGCTCCATGACCCGAGGGGTGTAGTTCTCGATGAGAAGGTCGGCGCTCTTCAATAATCGTTCGAACACGTCGACGCCCTCGGACCGTGTCAGGTCGAGCGTGATGGCCCTCTTGCCGACGTTCACGGCGTGGAACAGTGGGCCCCATTCCCACCACCGATCATCGGTCGGTCGCTTGGTGCTCGAGTACCGCATCAGGTCGGGCCGGCCAGCCGACTCGACCTTGATCACGTCGGCACCGAGACAGGCGAGGACATGCGGGGCGGCCGGTCCCGCCCACCAGGCGGTGCAATCCAGCACGCGCACGCCCCTGAGCGGCAGTCCCCAATCTGACGAAGGTGGTGAAGGCCTCCGTTCCCAGTCAACCGATTCGATGCCGGAACCAGACTTCGGTGCACGGGACGGGTTGGCGGGTTCGAGACCGGAGATGCTGTAGGGCACCCTCGGTTGGCGGAATCGTCCCGACGACGTCGGCACAAACGTCCCGCGATCGACGAACTGTTCAAAGGGCAAGATCGTCTCCGCGTTCAGGACCGGACCAGCCGGTACTCGCCACAACGCCGCCGTCTCGAGCACTTCCCGAGAGCTTCGCTTGCCCGTGTATTGGTGGACCGCAGCGAGAAACTCGTCGCGGTGCTGGAAACGGCTGGGGAAGCTGGCGAAGCGACGGTCGTCAATAAGATCCGGCCGGCCGATCATCATCAGAAAGTCATGGAACTGCCGGGCGCTGTTGGTGGTGAACACCACGTAGCCGTCGGCCGTGGGCTCAATGGACGGCACCTCGATGCTCCTGCCCGTTCCCGGTGGTGGTGGCCGACCCGAGAAGCTGACAAACACGGACGGGTAGGTGGTCATCGCCACCGTCATGCAATCGAGCAGGGCGACGTCGACGTGCTCGCCCCGACCGCTCATGGCTGCGGAGCGCAAGGCGGCGAGCGCCGCGACTGCCGCATACGTGCCTGTCACCCACTCGCCCAGACGCCCACCTGCGGCGAAGGGAGGGTTCTCGGGGCGGCCCCGGGAGGCGGTGGACCCGCACCAGGCCTGGAGGGTGAACTCTGTCGCTGGCATGTCGACCCACGGACCCTCGCATCCGAAGGGGGTGACCGTCACGATGACCAGTCCCGGATTGCTGGTCCACAGGTCGGCGGTATCGACCGCCTCGTTGGCCACCAGCATGTCGGCACGGTCGACCAGGTCTCGGTCATCGGCGCTCACCGACCGCTTGGACTGGTTGAGATACTCGAAGAGCCCGCCGGACAGATGACGCCGGAGAGGATCGCCGCCAGGGGGCTCCACCCTGACGACCTCGGCGCCGGCGTCGGCGAGAAGCTTGGTGCAGTAGGGCCCGGCAATTTCCGTCGTGCGGTCGACGACTCGAATGCCGTTGAGGATCATTGGCTCACCCCGTCCCGGGCGGCGGTGCTGACGGCGCACGTGATGCGCCGGGGGCAACCAGCATCCGGCGCAGCACTTTCCCCACTTCATTGCGAGGCAGGTCGGCTACTTGGTGAAAGGCGACCGGCACCTTGTAGGCAATCAGTTGCTGCCGGCACAACGCCTCGAGCTCGGCAGAACTGGCACCACCGACGACGAAGGCCACCGGGACCTGACCCAGCCGTTCGTCGCGTTGCGCCACGACAGCAGCGTCGCGTACTCGGGGGTGCAGCCGCAGCACGTCTTCGATTTGTTCGGGGAAGACCTTGTTGCCACCCCGATTGATGACATCGTCGAGGCGCCCCTCGATCCATACGAAGCCGTCGCCGTCGCAGCGAGCGACATCTCCCGTCCTCACGTAGCCCTCGGAATCGATGCGCTCGTCGAGGCTCTCACCGCCGGCGTACCCGGAGGCCATCCGCGGCGGCCGAACGAGAAGCTCGCCAGGTTGGTTACTAGCAACAACATCGCCGCTCTCGCTGACGATCTTGACATCCACTCCCGGGTGCGGGCGACCGGCGGCGCCGACCTTCCCGGGATGGGCCCGGGCATCTGCCGCCGTCCAGCCGATGACCTCCCCTACCTCGGCCAGCCCGTAGCCATTCAGGACGGTCACGCCAAACTTTTCGGTGAAGCGGCGGGCAGCCAGCGGCGAGAGGGGGGCGGTGATGCTACGGACGTAGCGGAGCGGGGTCAGGTCGGTGATCTGAGTATCGCCGGTGAGCATTGTCATCGCCGCCGGCGGGAGCACGGTCGATCGGATTGCGAACCGTCGGACCAGCCGGGCGAACGTGTCGGTCTCGAAGCGCTCCATGATGACGAGGGCGGCGCCGGCCCGTAGGCCGAACAGGGCGTTGTAGATGCCGGCGTTGAGTGCCAGCGACACGGGGATGAGGTTGGGTGCAGGACGGCTCGGTGGCGATTGCCGGCGGGGCTCGTCGCTCTTCTGGCCGCGCAACGGCTTGAGGACCCGGTCGAGCAACTCGAGGTAGGCACCGTGCCCGTGGAGGATGGCTTTCGGCCGCCCGGTGGTGCCCGAAGACCACGTGACGAACGCGACGTCGTCGCCATAGCTCGCCGGAGTCGAGTGTGATCGATCCATGCCGTGTGGACCGATCAATGCGGCCGGCTTCATGACGGCCGCCGCCGCCTCCACCTCCGCCGGAGGTTGCCGGATGCCGGCGGGAACGTAGACCGCTCCGGCCAGCCAGGCGCCCATCATGGCCACGACTGCCTCGGGACCGTTGGGTCGCTGGACAATGACGGCCTGCCCTGGCTCCACTCCGTTGGCTCTGAGATCGGCCGCGAACGCCCCGGCCTGATGCCGAGCTTCGCCTGCCGTCACCTCCCGATCGATGGTGAGCAGGAGTTCGTCGTCGTCAGCAAAGGGATGGGACTCAAGCAGGGAGGCCAGGTTGGTCATGACCGAGGCGTGTCCTGCCATGGCGTGGTCGCCCAGGGGTCCGGCTCCCTCGGCAGTCCGAGCACCCGTTCCGCCACGATGTTGCGGTTGACTTCGGTGGTCCCGGCCTCGATGGTGTTGGCTCGACTTCGGAGCATGCCTCTGACTTCGTAGGGGAGGTGGGCAGCCCATTGATCAGGATTGCCCGCGGCCGGTGCCGGCCATGCCGCGGCCCGGGAGCCGAGGAGATCGGTCGCGAGCATCTGCAGGTCCTGATTCAGTTCCGCCTGGTGGAGCTTTCCCACGGAAGCGGCCGGGCCAG
>JBPYFF010000423.1:0-3894 GCA_051984455.1 Acidimicrobiales bacterium
AGGTCATCGATCCAGCCGAGACGCGATCAGCGGTTGCCCGCGCCCTCCGACTGATCGCGCCCAAGCGGGAGCGTCTGCCTGCCCGAAAGCACGGCAACACGCCCCTTTGACCCGCGCACCGGGGAGTGGCGGGGATGTCTCAGCTTTCTGGGGAGAGTTGTGTACCGCCGGCGGTCGACTTCTCTCCCCGGAGTGCTCAGGGGAGAGTTGTCCCGCCTTACTCCGCCTTACCCCGCCGTACCCCGCCTTACCCCCTGCGGGTTTCCCGCTCGGCCAAAGCCTGGTCGTCGAGACAGAAGCGGGCCGCGGGCATGGCTTCCAGCCGGTCGGCACTGATGGGCCGGCCGCAGGCCTCGCAGTTCCCGTAGGTCCCCTCGTCCAGCCGGCGCAAGGCGTGCTCGACGTCGGACAGCTCGGCCTCGATGTGCTCGAGGATCGACAGGTCGCGCTCGCGATTGAACGTCTCGGTGCCGAGGTCGGCCTGGTGCTGCGCATGGGCCGACAACTCCGAAACGCTGTCGCTCTCCGACTCCGTCGTCAGGTGCTCGCTTTCGTACTGGGAGCGCATGGCGGCGAGACGTTCCTGCTCGTCGCCGAGGCGATCACGGGCCGCGTCGACGTCCACCCCCCGATCGTACCGTTACCCTCCCGAAGGCGGCGCGGCCGGTGTGACGGCTGGCAACGTCACCACGAACGTGCTCCCTCGACCGGGACGGCTCTGCACCGCAACCGTCCCACCCATCAGCTGGCAGAGGACACGCGTCACGTACAGGCCGATGCCAAGGCCCCGCGGCCGGCCACCCAGCGGCGCTTCGCCCTGGTAATAAGGCTCAAAGATCCGGTCAAGGGGCTTGGCTGGAATTCCTGGCCCCCGGTCCGCCACCTCGATGGCAATCATCCCGTCCGTGTGACGGGCGCGGATCGAGATCGGGGAAAACTCGGGCGAAAACTTGGCCGCGTTGGCGAGCAGGTTGGTCAGCACCTGCTCCAACCGATCCCGGTCGGCCCGGACCATCGGCAGATCGGGAGCGATCTCGCACGACAAGGGATGCGAACCGTCGTCGGCCCTGCACATGGCCTCTTCCAGCAGCGCCCCGACGATGACCGGCTCAAGCGACACCTGCAGCCGTCCGCCATCGACGGTGGAGAGATCGACCAGGTCCTCAACCAGGCGGTCGAGCCGGCGGTGGTTGTGCAGGATCCGCTCCAGGAGATCCCGGACGACGACGGGCTCGAGTCGCCCGAACTGCTGGGCGATCGTCTCCGCCAGGCCGGCCGCGCTGGCGAGCGGCGTGCGCAACTCGTGGGCGGCCAGGGCAAGGAAGGCGTTCCTGGCCTCGTGCCGCCGGGCGTTCTCCAGCGCGTGACCGAGAAGGGGCACGAACGCAATGACATCCTGGCGTTGAGCCCGGGAGAAGGCGTCGACCCGCATTGCCACCATCTCTACCAGGGCGATGGTCTGGCCACCGAATCGCAGCGGGACGCCGAAGTAGGTGCGAAGGCCGGATGCCTCGATGGGACCCATGTCGGGCAGATACAGGACGTCACCAAGCGTGCCAGGGACGGAAAACAGAGCGGGAACCTCGTCCAGGTGCGCCGGGTCTGAGGCAACCAGTTCGAGGCGAATGCGGCCGCCGCCATTCCTATCGTCAACCCGGTACACGGCCGCGCGATCAGCAGCCAGGTGCTGCCCGAGCAGAGCCAGTCCGCCGCGAACGGCGGCGATGTCATCCGACGGACGCCTGGCAGCAATCATCGGCGTGCTTTCCTAACTGCCTTCAACCTCGCGTCACCAACCCTGAACGCCCCGCGCGCTCCGATGACCACCCCTGCGGCCCGTAGGCTCCCGCGCCATGCCATCGACCGCCCCACCTCCTCATTGGGATATGACCGGAGTGTTCCCGGGACTCGACTCGCCCGGGTTCGCGGCCGCCCACGAGGGTTTGAAGGCGGATCTGCGACGGTTGACCGAAGCTTACGATGGTCTGGGGGTGCGGGGCCCACTCCAGGCCGGACAACCGCACCGACCGCATGCCCCACCCACGGCCAGCGACATCGCTGCCTTCGATGAAGTAGTGACTGTGACGAACACCGTGCTCGACCAGGTGCGGCCGCTGAGCGCCTACCTGACAGCATTTCTCAGCACCGAGGCCGGCAACGAACAAGCGGCGACGCGCTATTCGCAGCTTCAGGTCGAGCTGGCCGGCTTGCAGAAGCTGACGACCCGATTTGACGCGTGGGTGGCCCGCCTGGGGCCGTCGGCGTTGATACGTGGCAGTCGAATTGCTGCCGACCACGCCCACGCCTTGCGGCAGGCGGCTGCGTCGGCCCAACACCAGATGCCCGAGACAGAAGAAGGGCTCTACGCCGATCTCCGGCTCACCGGCAGCAGCGCCTGGAACAAGCTCCATGGCGATCTCACCGCCCTCCTCACCGGTTCCCTGGACGGCGAGGCGGTCCCCATCAGCATCCTGCGAGGGATGGCGACCCATCCCGATGCCGCCCAGCGGCAGAAGGCATTCCGGGCCGAGCTGGCGGCCTGGCAGACGGTCGAGGTACCCCTCGCCGCTGCCATGAACGGAATCAAGGGCGAGGCCAGCGCCGTCAACCGGCATCGAGGCTGGCCCGATTCACTTGGCCCCGCTTTGCTCGCCAACGCCGTTGACCGGTCGGCCTTTGAGGCCATGCAGAGCGCGGCAGTGGCCTCCTTTCCCGACTTTCGTCGCTTCCTCGGGGCCAAGGCTCAGCTGCTCGGGCACCCGAATGGCCTGCCGTGGTGGGAGCTGTTCGCTCCAGTGCCGGGTGAAGTGGTCAGGTCGTGGGACGATGCCGCAACAGCTGTCCGGGGGGCCTTCGCCACCTACTCGCCGCAGCTGTCGGGCCTGGTCGATCGAGCACTGGCCGAACACTGGGTCGACGCCGAGGCCAGGAAGGGAAAGCGGGGCGGGGCGTTTTGCCTGTCGTTACGGGGAGATGAGTCACGTGTCCTTCTCAACTTCGATGGCTCGTTCGACAGCGTTCGCAGCCTGGCTCACGAGCTCGGCCACGCCTACCACAACACCAACCTGGCCGGGCGCACGCCCCTGCAACGACGCACGCCGATGGCGCTGGCGGAGACGGCCAGCATCTTCTGTGAAACCATTTTGGTGCAGTCAGGACTGGCGGCGGCATCGCCGGCCGAACGCCTCGCGCTTCTCAACGTCGACCTCGAAGGCGCGTGCCAGGTCGTCGTCGACATCCACTCCCGGTTCCTGTTCGAGCGTGAGGTGTTTTCAAGGAGGGAAAAGGGAGTCGTCCCTCCGTCAGAGCTCTGCCGGATCATGACCGACTCCCAGCTGCAGACCTACGGCGACGCGCTGGAATCTTCGGAACTGCACCCTTACATGTGGGCGGTGAAACCCCACTACTACTCCACCGCCTATTACAACTGGCCCTACTGCTTCGGGCTTCTCTTCGGCATCGGCCTGTACTCGCGCTACAAGGAGGATCCCGATCGGTTCCGGGCCGGGTACGACGATCTGCTGTCGTCCACCGGACTGCAAACGGCCGCGGCGCTGGCCAACCGTTTTGGCATGGACGTCAACTCGGTCGAGTTCTGGTCGAGCAGTCTCGATGTGGTAAGAGCCCGGATCGACGACTTCGAGCGGCTGGCAGCGGAAGAATTGTCAAGCCCCGAAGTCTCTGATCGGTCCTGAGGCGAGGGCGAGGCCGTACCGGAAGGCCCCCGAGGACCACTCATCGCCCGACAGCGCAAACCTGCGCCGATCACCGGGAGCCGTAGGCCGCCGGGGACTCGAACCCCGCACCAAAGGATTAAAAGTCCCTTGCTCTACCTGATGAGCTAGCGGCCCGACTTCAGGCTAGTGGTACACGGAGCTGGTCGGTGCGGAGATG
>JBPYFF010000424.1:0-5829 GCA_051984455.1 Acidimicrobiales bacterium
GCCCGACGTCCTGGGGTTCGGCCTGGACCGGCCGGCGGCAGGCGAGACCGGCGACGGGTGGTCGATCATCGTCGCCGGATGGGTTGTCGGCCGGTCGGCGCCTGTGGCTGAGGTCCATATCCTGCAGGACGGCGAGCTGGTCCGACGGGCACCGGTCGTGTTCGAGCGGCCAGGCGTGGCCAAACTGCTGGCATTGAACTCCCAGCAAGCCGCCCACCCTGGCTTCTGGGTGCACGTCGGACTTCTGGGTTTGCCCACCACGGCAAAGCTCGAGGTGTGCGCCATGCTGACCGACGCCACTCCCGTGCACCTTGGCACGATCGTGGTCAGCCACCAGCCGATGGCGACCGGCTACTCGCCCCGGCTGGCTCCGATCATCGTCACCAGCTTGGGCCGGATGGGAACGACGTGGCTGATGCGACTGCTGGCCGCGCATCCACAGGTGGTGGTGCACGGCACCTACCCGTACGAGCTCGGCATCGCCAAGTACTGGACTCACCTTCTACGGGTGGCGGCCGGCCCGGCCGACCATCTCGACTCGTCCCATCCCGAGACGTTCACCGCTGACCTGGGCCAAGTCGGGCACAATCCGTACTTCGGTGACTTCCTCGCCGAGTCGCCCGAGCTCAATCGCTGGCTGGCCCGCGAGCAGCCCGGCTTGCTCGGTGCCGCCATTCAGCGGTCCATCGATGGTTTCTACCAGCAGGTGGCCAAGCACGGCGGGGTCAGCGATGCTCGGTACTTCGCGGAAAAGGGCTTGCCGGATCATGTGCCCGATCTTCTCCGCGATCTCTACCCCCATGCCCGCGAGCTCATCTTGGTGCGCGACATCCGTGATGTCATCTGCTCAGTGCTGGCCTTCGACGAGAAACGTCAGACCCGGTCGTTCGGCCGGGAGTGGCTGGCCGATGACCTCGGGTTCGTCCATCAGCTCCACATGGATCTCGAACGGCTGGTCCGCGGCTGGCGGCGAAGGCGGGATTCGGCCCGGCTGGTGCGGTATGAGGCGATGGTCGCCGCACCCGTCGAGACAGTGTGCGGCATCCTCGAGTACCTCGATCTGCCGGCGACCCCAGCGATGGTGGACTCGATGCTGCGGCAGGCCGCGGCGCCCACGCCCGAGCTGGATGACCATCGCACCAGTGCCAGCGCGGAGGATTCCGTCGGAAGATGGCGACGCGAGCTGGCCGATCAGCACCCCGAGCTGCTCAAGCATTGTCAGGAGTTCGTGCCCTTGCTGGCCGAACTGGGCTATCCCACCTCGGAGCCCGGCCACCGGGCTCCCGAGTTGAGCCGGGTTCTGCTCGATGTGCTCGAACGGCTGGACACTCCCAGCGGTGGTTAGCCGGTGGTGGAGGTGACCGCGGCGCCACGTGCCTGGCTCGGGCTTCTCGCGCTGGCCATAGCCACGTCGGCCGTCCGGGCCGCCCCGCCGGCGCGAGGGGACGATCCAACGGAGTTGGCGGGCGCATACGGGGCGAGTGGCAAAGGCGTGATCGACGACCGGCCGGCCCTCCAGCGGGCCATCGACGCCTTGCCAGCAACCGGTGGCACCGTATTGATTCCCCCGGGTACGTACCTCCTTGGCAGCCCGTCGGGGAGCGAGGGTGCGTTCCCCGCGGGCGACCCGATCACTTCGGCGCTGCTCGTCAGCCGCGACAACGTCCACCTCAGAGGTACCCCGGGACGGTCGGTGCTGAAATTGGCGCCAGCCACCAAGATGCGGGCCCTGACCATCTCGGGGAACAACGTGACCGTTGACGGACTGACTGTTGACGGGAATGGCCAGCACCGCGACCGCGGCAACGGCTGGCCCGGGGGCGACGTCGTCGATGCTCTCGTCTATGCCTCGGGCGCGAGGAACGTCACGATCAGCCGCTGCACCGTCCGAAACGCGCTCGAGGATGCCTTTGGGGCGTTGGGGGCCGAGGGCGTCGCCGTGCGGGACTGCGCCATGCATGACAACGGCAACGCCGTTGACGGGGCGGTCGGCGTCTCGTTGTCACGGACCACCCAGGCGGTCGTCTCCGGAAACGCGATCCAACGCAACTCAGCCGCTGGCGTCGACGTCGACGCGGCGAGCTCGGGAGTGCGGATAACCCGCAACCGGATCGACGGGAATGCCAAGGAGGGGATCGTTGCGGCCGGCGCCGAGATCGCAATAGCTGGCAACGAGGTGAGCGCCAACGGGGCTGACCAGTTCTCAGCCATCAGCCTCTCCGGCGCGCGGACGACCGCGGTCGAGGGCAACTTCGTGACCGGCAATCAGTACTTCGGCGTGAGTGTCGACGACAGCGCTATCAGGACCGCGTCCGGCGTGACGCTCAAGGCCAATACGGTGACGGCCAACGGCCGGTCGGCGGCCGACCAGATCCGGGTCACGGATCGTCGGGCCGTGAACCCGGACTGGCGGTCACTTAACGTTATTCGGTATCGCCGGCCGGGCGCCGGGGTGACCATGCTGGTCATCGTGGTGCTGGCCTCGGCCGGCCTGCTCCTTCTCTGGCGATGGTGGCGCCGACGATTCGTGGCCCGACCCGTCGTCAGCGTCCCATGACGCACGGGTCGGAGGGTGGCGCGGTCGTGGTAGCCGCTTCGATGGCTCAGCGCCCCCGCCACGGTGGTCACGCGTGGGTCGTCCTCCATTATCTGCTCGGCTTCCGGCGGCTGGGATGGAAGGTCCTGCTGATCGATCGCATCGCGCCTGAACTGTGCCGAGACGACAAGGGGGCGCAAGTGCCACCGGAGCATTCCGTCAACTGGGCGTCCACCATGAAGGTGCTGGGACGCTTTGAGCTCCACGATCGTTACGGGCTGCTGATCGACGGTGAGAGCGAGTCGCTCGGCTGGTCGCGCTCGGCTCTGCGCCGGGAGCTTCGCACGGCCGACTTCCTCCTCAACGTAATGGGTTTCCTTAACGACGACGAGCTGCTGAGTCAGGCCCGCTGCCGGGCCTTCCTCGACATCGACCCCGGCTTCCCCCAGATGTGGGCCGAGCTGGGGCTGGCCGACGTCCTCGACGGCCACGATGTGTACCTGTCGCTCGGTTCCAACGTGGGCCGGCCAGGGTGCACCATCCCGACCCGGGGACTTACGTGGCTACCCATCCTGCCTCCGGTGGTGCTAGAGCACTGGCCCACTCAGTTCGCTCCGGGCCGAACGGTCACAACGGTGGCGACGTGGCGCGGACTGTTCGATGCTGTCGAGTACCGGGGTAGGCGGTACGGGCTGCGTGTCCACGAGTTTCGCGATCTAGTCGAGATAGCCAGTGGGGCGCCCTCGTCGATCGAGTTGGCCCTCGACATCGAGGAAGCCGACCGCGGCGACCGAGACCGCCTGCTCGAACGCGGCTGGCAGCTCGTCGATCCCGGCTCGGTGGCCGCCACCCCCGAGGACTACCGCAGCTACGTGCAGGGGTCGATGGCCGAGCTGATGGTGGCCAAGGGCATGTATGTCCGAACAAAGAGCGGGTGGTTCAGCGACCGCAGCGGTTGCTACCTCAGCTCGGGGCGGCCGGTCGTCGCCCAGGACACCGGCCTGCCCGACCCCTTGGCCGCCGGTGACGGCCTTTTGCTGTTTACCACCGTGGAACAGGCTCAGGCTGCGCTCGCCGACGTGCTCGCCCGCTACGAGCACCATTCGGCGGCTGCGCGGGCACTGGCCGAGGACCACCTCGATTCTGACAAGGTCCTCACAACGCTGGCCAACTCCGTGCTCCGGTCAGCATGACGTCGGCGGTCATTGGCGGTGCCCTTGCCAATAAGGCGGGCTACGGCGGGGAGGCCTGGGTCCGCCTGAGCTGGGTCAGAGGCCTCCGTCGCCTCGGTGTCGACGCCTGGTTGGTAGAGGACCTGGACTCCAGAACCTGCGTCGACCGCGATGGAGCGCCCGTCGTCGCGCAGGATTCCTACAACGTCGCCTACTTCCGCGAAGTGGTGGAGGCGTTCGGTCTCAGGGAGCGTGCACTGCTTCGCGTTGACCGAGGCGCCCAGACCTATGGTGCGCCGCCCGACTGCCTGAAGGACCTGGCCATGGAGGCCGACCTCGTCCTCAACTTCGGCGGCCACCTCCCGGCCGCGAGCCTGTTCCCCCGTGCACGGCGCATCTACATCGATATCGACCCGGGCTGGACCCAGTCGTGGATCGCGTCGGGCGACCCCGGGGCCCGCATCCACGGCCATCACGCGTTCTACACGATCGCCGAGAACATTGGGAAGGCCGACTGTCGAATCGCGACCGGAGGATTGCCGTGGAGGACCGTGCGCCAGCCCGTCGTCCTCACCGATTGGCCGGTAACGGCGGGACCGGGTCCAGGGCGGTTCACGACTGTGGCGAAGTGGCGCAACCCGTTGGGGCCGATCGGGCCGGGGCCGGGCGGGTTCAGCCTGAAACACCAGGAGTTCCGCAGGTTCGTCGATCTGGCCCGCTGTTCGGCGGACGTGCACGAGCTGGCCCTGCGCGTCGACCCGGCCGACGGCGCCGACGTCGACCTATTGCGCATCCATGGTTGGCGAGTCGTCGACGCCGCGGTCGTGGCGCGCACCCCTGCGGACTTCCAGCGCTACGTGCAGGCGTCCAGCGCGGAATTTTCGGCCGCCCAAGGCGTCTATGCCCAGAGTGCATGCGGCTGGTTCAGTGACCGCACGGTCCGCTACCTGGCCTCGGGCCGGCCCGCGGCCGTCCAGGACACCGGCCTCGGGTCGATCTACCCGGTGGGCGAGGGCCTCTTGACCTTCGACTCTCTTGACGGTGCTCTCGCGGCTGAGGAGAGCATCGCCCGCGACTACGAGGGGCACGCGGGCGCGGCACGGATGCTGGCCGAGCGCTACTTCGACTCCGACGAGGTATTGGGCCGGCTGCTCGACGAGGTCGGCTGTCGATGAGCCGTCCTCCGCTACGCATCCTCATCAGCGGCCGTGTTGGCTCGGCTCCTCGCCAGGGCGGGGCGACCTGGGCGGTCTTGCAGTACGTGCTTGGGCTCCAAGAGCTAGGGCACACCGTGCACTTCGTGGAAGCAGTTCCTCCGTCCGAACTACGGCCTCGGGGCGTGCCGTTGGTCCGTTCGGTCAACGCCGGCTACTGCGCCGCCGTCCTTTCCAATGCCGGCCTCAGCCAGCGTTGGGCCCTGGTCGTGGAAGGAACCGACACGACGGTCGGCCTCAGCTACCCCCAGCTGCGAGCCGGGCGGTGGGACGTGCACATCAACCTGTCTGGTTGCCTGCGCGACCGCGAACTCACAGACACCATTCCGGTGCGCGCCTACCTCGACCTCGACCCAGCCTTCACCCAGCTCTGGCACCAGGTCGAGGGTCACGATCTGGGGTTCGAGGGCCACACGCACTTCGCCACCGTCGGCTGGGGGATCGGCGAGCCCGACTGTCCTGTCCCGACGGGTGGGATCGGTTGGTACCACTCCCTTCCCCCGGTTGTCCTATCTCACTGGACGCCCGCCGGACCCATCGCGCGGGATGCCATGACCACCGTGGCCAACTGGCGCAGCTATGGCTCGCTCGTCCACAGCGGTATCCAGTACGGGCAGCGGGCCCATTCCTTTCGGGACTTCTTTTCACTTCCTGCCCGTACCTCTGTCCCATTGAGGCCGGCCCTGGCTATCGACCCGGCCGAGACGGACGACATCTCTGCACTGCGCGAGCACGGATGGATCGTCATGGATCCGCGACCGGTCTCGGCTTCGCCGGCCGCCTATCGCAACTTCGTTCGGACGTCGCGAGGTGAGTTCTCGATCGCCAAGTCTGGCTACGTGCAGAGTCGGTCGGGATGGTTCAGCGATCGCAGCGCCTGCTACCTGGCCTCGGGCCGGCCAGTCGT
>JBPYFF010000425.1:0-5983 GCA_051984455.1 Acidimicrobiales bacterium
GCGGGCGGCCTCAAGTCCCTCGGCCATAGCTGCGCGCACGGTCCGCGCCCCCCGGCGAAGCTGATAGCGCAGGACTGAGTTCATCCGGGCCGTGTCCGACGAGCTCTGCGTCTCCGGCATGTAACCCTTGGGGACCAGGCCGTGCTTGGCCACCAAAGCGGCGAACATGTTCCACTGGCCGCCGTCACTGACCGCCGACCCCAGCAGGTAGGCCACCGTGCGGTCGTCGAGGTCGCGGTTCGCGGTCTCGATGATCGCCTCGAGGAAGTAATTGGCGCGCTCGAGCTTGTCCCAGAACATCACGTAGTTCTGCGAGAACTCGAACTCCTTGAGCCCACACTTGCGCATCACGCCGACGCGCAGAAGGTTCAGCCCGGCAAACAGCCAGCAGCGGCCGCTCCGCTCCTGATTGGTGACCTTCCAGTCATCCAGCGTCGTCGACACAGAATGGTCGATCCTGCTGACGATCTCCCGGTCGATGGCGACGTCGTCGACAGTCACCCGGGTCACGGCATTCTGGGCGAGCCGGTATACCGGGCTGGCCGAGAAATCTTTGCGCAGTCGTTCCAGATCACCGGCAGTGAGGGTTCCGTTCACCAAAACATCCTCTCGCGTCATCGTCTCGGCCTGTCTCCAGGTTAGATCCCGACGCTGAGTCGTCCTGGCTCGGTCTCCAGCCGGACGCCCGTAGCCAAGCCGGCCCGCAGGCGGGCAGGTGGATACTTAGTCCGCGTCCGCCGACGCCGTACCGCCAAGCCCGTGGCGGCCCAGGCCCGCTGTGCCGTGAGCGCCGCCGAGGTTGCGGTGCACCACGGCCAGCACCCGCCGCGCGAGGGAGAATATGCTGCCGCCAAGACGGCCGGCAGCGGGGACCCGATGATCAACGGCACGCCTGCCTGGCACCCCGTGCCCGCCACCCGCAGCATCTCCGTCCATGGCGTTAATGACATAAAGGGCACCCATGCGTGACATGATGCGCTTCCCCCCGGCAGTTCTGCCCCGTTACCGTGCCGCCGTCTGAGCATCAGCGTCCGTGCCACCCACGCGTCACGGACCGCCACCAGCGACGGCGCTAGGAGGACTTTCCTCCCGTCGATACGGAGCAGGCAACGCCGACCCTGATACAGCAGTGGTTGCCGTACCGGACGAGCCGGGCCGGGCGCCCCGGCCGATGGGCCGAGGCCGGGCGCGGCCGTGCAGCACGGCCGCGGGCGGCACACGGCGTCCTGGCCATCTTGGCGCGTGGGCCTTAACCGGGCGCCGCGATGGCGGTTCGGGGGCATCCGGAGGTAGGCTCGCGCACGGCTGCGCCAGGCGGATCGCTCGTTCTCGGCGGCCGCTAGCCGTGGTGCGCCGATGTTTCGAGCTCAGGAGCCTGGAAGAGGGCGGCCGGTAAGCCAGGTCAGAGGGCGATCCTGTCCGGGCAATGTTCGTTGTGCCCGTTGCGGCGGCCCGGGCAGGTGACCGTTCCTCAGCGAATCCTTTCAGGTCAGTAGCGTTTCAGGACCGGATAGCAGGGTGGATCGATGGATTTCAATGAAGCCGCACGGATCGTGGAGCGTATACCGGTCCCTCATACAACCGCCAGCCGCGGCCGGGTGCTCTACGAGCACGTCAGGGAGAGCCGGCCTGAGAACCTGCTGGAGCTGGGCACGGCAAGAGGCGGGTCAGCCGTATTCATCGCAGCGGCGCTTGAGGCCAATGGCGCCGGTCACCTGACAAGCGTCGATTCAACCCGCTGGCAGTGGCTTAACCCGACGCCCCGGGAAGTACTGGAAGAGGCAGGGCTTAGCAACTGGGTTACTCTTGATAAGAGGTTTTCCACGTACACCTGGTTTCTAAAGTCTGAAATCGAGAAGCGCCTTGATGCTGCCGGATCTGTCCAGCCCGAATGCGATTTCATCTTCTTGGATGGCTCTAAGAACTGGAGCACCGACGGGCTTGCTGTTGTCCTGGCAGAAAGGCTCCTCCGGCCAGGCGGATGGCTCCTGCTCGACGACCTCGGATGGAATTACGAGAAGCATTGCGAGGCGCCGACGCACTACGAAATAGAAATAGCCAAGCTTTCCGATGAGGAAAGAATGAAGCCGCACTTGCGTGCCGTCTTCGATCTGTTGGTAAGGACCAACCCGGCATTTGATCAATTCGTAATCCAGGATAACTGGTGGGGTTGGGCGCGTAAGTCACCGCATGTGTCCCGGCGTACCAGAGGGGGTGCCCTCTCCGGGAGGTACGAGGCGCGAGGCGTGCGTGCCCGCCTGCGTCAGACAAGCCGACGAGTCTGGCTACGCCTGCCCCGGACCGCCGGACACCAGAAATCTCCGCGCGCGGCAGCACGCTAGCGAGGATGTGCCGCCAGCGGCTGCGACGACCGACACCTCGCCGACCTGCTGCCCCCGGGCCGACGGCACGGTGCGCTCGTCGCCGAACAGCCAGAGAAGCGCCGTTCAGAAAACAAGAGGAGACCAGCAAATGTCGGCGACACTGAAGCTGACGCATAAGGCAATCGGAGCGGAGGTCCGTCGCGGCACGTACGACGTCGTGGTCGACGGTGAGCGGGTCGGGTCGGTCGAAATGAACCACACGATCGAGATACCAATCGAGCCCGGACGTCACACCCTGCAAGTCCGCAATGGACGAAACTCGAGCAGCACTCAAACCTTCGACGCCGCTGAGGAAGAGATCGTCGCCTTCCGATGCACCGGAAAGAGGCTCTTGCCGATCTTTCTCGCATCCTTTGTCGTGCCCAGGCTGGCACTGAAACTCGTTCGCGAATGAGTCGGCGTCGCCGTCGTGGCGCTCCCCCGCACGTCGTTATCGCCGCCGGGGTGTCGCTCTCGGCCCGGTGTGAGCGTTCGGGCCCAGCTAGGAGGATCGGCCTGCTGCTGGGGCGTCGGTTACTGTCGATGTCGTGAACGGTCCCGCTCCCCGGCGGGCACCCGGACAGTCCGGGCGTCCTGCCGACACCTTTGTCGGCCGCCGGGATGAGCTGGCGGTGATCTCCTCATACGTAGACGCCATCGTTTCCGGTAGCCCGTGGGTGATCTGGGTCGAAGGTGATGCAGGGTCGGGGAAGACCGCGCTCGTCCGCCAGGCGCTATCCGGGTTGTCCTCGGAGGTGCGCATGCTGCAAGCGACGGCCGATGAGTTGTCGGCCGACATCGAGTTCGCCGTCGTAGACCAGTTGGCGGCGATTCGCGGGCGGAGTGGCTTTGTCGCCGGCCTTGAGCTCCTCGCTCATATTGGGGAGGCCGAAGACAGCGGGCCGGTCATCGTCGTGGTGGAAGACCTCCACTGGGCCGACACCGCGTCGCGCCAGGCGCTGCTGACGTTGGCCAGGCGATTGGATCAGGATCGGGTCCTGATGATCCTGACCAGCCGTCCCGGAGGGGCACCCGATGGGTGGGATCGCTTCCGTCTCGACTCTGCTCGCTGTGCTTCGATCTCCGTCGGGCCCCTGTCCGTCGCCGAGGTCGCCGCGCTCGCCCAAGCTGTGGGCGTACCGCTCGGACCCGGGGGTGCTGAGCGCCTCCACCGCCACACCAACGGGCATCCTCTCTACGCCCGGACGCTCCTGGCCGAACTTGACCCGGCGCAGCTCGCCGCAGGCGGCGATCTCCCCGTGCCCCGATCTCTGGCTATGACTATCGTGGCTACGCTCACCAAGCTGCCGACGTCGGCCCGGGAGCTCGCATCGGCGCTGGCGGTCCTGAACCAACGGGTTCCGCTCACCCTGGCCGGTCAGGTCGCCGGGACGACAGACACTGCGATGGCACTGGAGCACCTGCTACCCACTGGGTTCGTCGAATGGCGGCCCCGGGAGCAGGGCACCCCGGTCGAGCTCACGCACCCGCTGTTCCGCATGGCCATCTACGACGACCTCTCGCCCACCTTCCGGCGTCGCTATCATCTGGCCGCGGCCGCGCTCGTCGACGCCCCGACGGCCCTCGAACACCGGGCCGCTGCCGCCGACGGTCCCGATGATGATCTGGCGGCCGCCCTTGCCAATGCCGCCGGGGCCCGGCAGCGCTCCGGCGCACTGTCCTCGGCCGCGACGTACTTCCTGCGGGCGTCCGGGCTCAGCGCCAACCCCCGGGAGCGGGCCTTCTACCTGCTCCGCGGGGTCGAACTCGTGCTTTTGGATCAGCAGGTCTCTGTGGCTGCGACGTTCCAGGCCCAGGTCGACGCGTGTCCTGACGGGGCCCGCCGGTCTCTGGTGCTCGGGCTGCTGGCCTGGTCGAGGGGTGACGCGGCAACCGCTGAGGGACATCTCGGCGCCGCAGCGGCGAGCGCCAACCAGGACGAACACGACGTAATGGCCAGCGCGCTCGTCCAGTTGGCGACGGTCTTCTTCACTGCGGGGGACGGTGACCGGACCGTCGATATGGCGACCCAAGCGCTCGGCCTCGGCCCGCTTGACAGCGAGCTGGAGCAGCGGGCCTGGTCGGCTCTGGCGCTCGGCGAGGGCATGCGTGCAGGAGCCCCTGCCGGGCTGGACCGCCTCATCGAGCGTCTACCTGAACCCCCTGAGCAGGTCTCCGTCGGCGATGCGGGCCTGCTGACCACTCGGGGGACGCTCCGTTTCTATGCCAGCCATACGACCGCCGCCATCGCCGACCTGCGCACTGCAGCCCGGATGAGCCGGGAAGCGACGGCGGTCCCGGCGCTACCGCGGACGCACATTCATCTGGCCCAGCTGCTCCTTGCTAAGGGTGACTGGGACGAGGCCATAATCCAGGCCCGAGTTGGGTTGTCGCTCGTAGAGAATGAGGCTCATCTCTGGATCGAGGCGCAGGCCCACGCGGCCCTTGGCACCGTCCTCGCGTCACGCGGGGAGTGGGATTCCGCGACCGGCCATGCCGTCTCGGCCCGACGGGCAGCGAAGGCCCTCGGAACTTCCGAGATGGTCTTTACCGCCTGCTACCTAGAGGCCAGCATCGCCCGCGCCCGGTCCGACCCGCAGGGAGTGGTGGAGGCGATTGGACTCCTCGCTGAGGATCCTAAGACGATCCCGATGCTGAGCTCGCTCGCCTGGTGGTCTGTCCTCATCGAGGCCTTCATCGACCTAGGTGATCTCGAGGCCGGGCAGCGCCATCTGGAGTGGCTTGCGGCCGGGACCAGGGCCCGGCGCCTGGACTTCGGTGCCCGGCTAGCCGGGCACCGGGCCCGGCTCGCCGCCGCGAGAGGGAAGCCCGGCGAGGCGCAGAGGCAGTTCAACCGGGCGATCGAATTGTTCGGTGCCGACGATCCGGTCTTGGACCGGGCGATCACCCACCGGGCGTTCGGCCGTCTTCTCGCCGCCGGCGGCGACCGCCGGGGGGCGACGGCCCAGCTCAGGATGGCGCACGAGCTCCTCGCCCCGGCAGGAGCCGATCCCTTCCTCCAGGGGATCGAGGCCGACCTCACCGCGACGGGCACCGGCCCAAGACGCCGGCGCTCCTACGAAGGCCGGTCGTCCGTACGCCTCACCGACCGGCAACACGAGGTGGCGGTGCTGGCGGCTCGGGGTCTCACGAACAGGGAGATCGCCGATCACTTGTATCTGAGCGAGAAGGCCGTCGAGTACCACCTCGGCCACGTCTTCGGCAAGCTTGGGCTTCGCTCCCGCCGAGAGCTCCGGGAGCACCCGGCCGTTATCCCTGGCCGTTAGGGGTTTGACCCGCAACACTAGGGGTTTCCCCTAGGTATTCGCTCCCTGGCGCTCTGCACGATATCAGCATGGAAATCATCCTCGACGTAGCGACCAGCCACGGCGGGCGGTTGAGCGGGACGGTCACCAGGGCAGGGCAGGGCGATCCCCTCTCGTTCTCAGGCACCCTCGAACTCTTCGCCCGCCTCGAGCAACTCCTCCACGAGCACGACGACGGGTCCTGCCCCGAGATACCGAGCCAGGGAGGATGACATGACCGATCTCATCTGGAGCTTTTCGCCCTGGCTGGTATTCCTGCTCAGCTCGCGCTTTACCTCGTTTTCCGCGGCGCTG
>JBPYFF010000426.1:0-4051 GCA_051984455.1 Acidimicrobiales bacterium
GCTGGAACGGGAGCTGCGCGACATCCTGTTGCGGATACCCAACATTCCTGCCCCGGACGCACCTGACGGCGCCTCGGCCGCGGACAACCAGATCGTGCGGATCGAAGGGTTCGACCCTGACCAGTACGACGAGCATCAGCGGGTTCCCCACTGGGAGATCGGCGCTGCCCTCGGAATCCTGGACCTCGAACGGGGTGCCAAGATCTCCGGCTCAATGTTCCCCGTCCTCCGGGGGATGGGCGCGACCCTTGCCCGGGCCTTGTGCCAGCTGGCGCTCGATCGGAACGCCGATGCCTATGAAGAAATCCGGCCGCCCACCTTGGCCCGCACCGAGACGCTCGAGGCAACCGGGCAGCTGCCCAAGTTCGCCGACGACGCCTACCACATCGAACGCGACGACCTGTGGGCTATTCCCACCGCGGAGGTGCCGCTCACTTCCCTGCGGCGCAACGAGATCATCGATGAGCCCGAGCTGCCGCTGCGCCTGATGGCGTACACGCCCTGCTACCGGCGGGAGGCCGGCGCGGCCGGCCGGGACACTCGGGGGCTGCTCAGGGTGCACGAGTTCGACAAGGTGGAAATCCTGGCCGTCACCACACCCCAGCAGGCCGCCGGCCTCCACGCCGAGATCCTGGCGCGCGCTGAGGGCACCATCGCTGCCCTCGGCCTCGCCTACCGGATCGTCGATCTGTGCACCGGCGACCTGGGGCAGGCGCACGCTCGTTGCTTTGACATCGAGGTCTACGCGCCCGGCTCCGATATGTGGCTCGAAGTCTCGTCGGTGTCGTGGTTCAGCGACTACCAGGCCCGGCGAGCCAACATCCGCTACCGTCCGGCCGGCCGCGGACCGACCATGGTCTGTCACACCCTTAACGGATCGGCCCTGGCCGTACCGCGGGTGTGGGCCGCGCTGGTTGAAAGTGGCCGCCAGCCCGACGGCTCCGTCAGGTTGCCGGAGGTCCTCCACCCTTACCTGCGGGGCGCGACGTCAATCGCCGCCACTTAGCCGGCGAAACTGCCGGGCGTTGGCGACCGCGCACGCGTGGCTGTCGTTGTTGAAGTAGACGAACACCTCGTCGGTCGGTTCGAACAACTCCGCCAACCGGCCGGCCCAGCTCCGCAGCGCCTGGCGGCCGTAGCACGGTCGGGGTGATGCCCGGCCCTCGTGCATGCGCAGGTACCCCCACGTCGCGGTGCGCCACTCCGGTGTGCGGATTCGCGGGGTGTCGGCCAAACAGAACGCGGCGTCGTGCTCGGCCAGCACCGCCGCGGTCTCCTCGGTGTACCACGACGGATGGCGGAACTCGACCGCGACCTTGATGGACGGCGGGAAAGCACCGAGCGTCGCAGCCAGATCCCGTAACCGAAGGGGCAGAGTCGGCGGCAACTGGAGCAGGATCGGCCCGAGCTTGGGACCGAGCGCACTCGCTCGCTCGATCAGGCGCTGGACGGGGTCGGCCGGGTCCCTCAACCGGCGGATGTGGGTCAGATAGCGGCTGGCCTTGACCGCAACCACGAACCCTTCGGGCGTGTTCTCGGCCCAGCGGCGGAAGACCCCAGCCTCCGGGAGGCGATAGAAGGCATTGTTGACCTCGACGGTCGAAAAGTGCTGGGCGTAGAAGGCGAGCCACTCGGTCTGGCGCAGCCCGTGCGGATAGAGCGGACCTCGCCAGTCCCGGTACTGCCACCCGGAGGTCCCGATGTGGACCGGCACGAGCAGTCTCAGTCGACCGTCAGGCGGACCCAGACCTTTTTGGCCATGGGTCCCCCATGCTGGCCGTCGAGGTCCTCGACCCCCCATTCGTCGACGAGCGCGTTCACCAGCATCAAGCCCCTGCCTCCCGTGTCGAGGGGTCGGGGACAAACCTGCTGGGGGCGGGCGTGGACGCCGTCGACCACCTCGATACGCGCCTCGTGTTCGTCGAAGCTCACCCTGACCTGCAACTCCGTCCCGGCGTGGATGACCGCGTTGGTCGCCAGCTCGCTCGTTACCAGCGCCAATTGCTCCAGGCGCTCGCGATCGAGCCACCCCGCCCGCCCCAGCGTGGCCACGACGAACTCTCGAGCTGATCGGACACTTTCCGGTACGGCGGGCAGGTTGAGGCTCCGCGGCATACCCGCTTCGTCCCCCGCCCCCTCGGTTGGGCCCACTGCCGGATGATGCCCACTGGCGGCCAGATCGAAACACCGGGCGGCGAGAATGCGACGAGAAGGCACCACACCAGGACGCAACGTGGACGTCTAGCCGTCCTGCAGGAGCTTGGCCCACTTGTCCAGGAGGGGCAGGACGACGTCCGGGGGCGCGGACGGCAGGGCCAGGCAGGTCCGCACCACGCCGATGTTGCGATAGTGCTCGAGGTTTCCGGCGTCAGGACGGGCGCCGAAGACGTTGATCTCAATGCTGTCGGGGTCGCGGCCGTGTTCGTTCGCCACCCGCCGCAGCTCGGGCCAGGTCCGGCTGAGCCCGGTCCCTCCGATAGGCATCCATCCGTCTGCCCACTCCACCAGGTGGCGGAACAGGGTCGGGCCGGCGGCACCACCGAGCAAGACCGGCGGATGGGGCTGCTGCACCGGCTTCGGCCAGGACCAGCTCGGCTCGAAGTGGACGAACTCGCCCTCGAAGCCCGCCACGTCGGCGGTCCAGAGCGCCTTCATGGCAAGGACCTTCTCCCGGAGAACGGCGCGCCGGCGGCGGGGATCGACACCGTGGTCCTCCATCTCATCCACGTTCCAGCCGTAACCCACGCCAAGCACGATCCGTCCGCCGGAAAGGACGTCGAGGGAAGCCACCTCTTTGGCCAGCACGATGGGATCCCGCTGGGCCACCAGGCACACTCCGGTGCCGAGCGTCAGGTCCCTGGTCCTGGCCGCGGCCGAGGCAATGGCAACGAAGGGATCGAAGGTCCGCTTGTACTCCTCCGGCAGTTCCCCGCCCATTGGGTACGGGGTGTGGCGCCCGATCGGGATGTGCGTGTGTTCGGGGAAAAAAAGGGACTCGAACCCGCGGTCCTCGAGCTCCATGGCCAGCTGGTCCGGCCGGATAGCCAGGTCGGTCGGAAACATGGTCACGCCGATCTTCATGAACCGATCCTAAAGGCGAGTCCTGTTGAGCCGCCGGTTAGGGCAGTATCGGGGTCCTATGCCCGACCTGGCAACGTGCTATCGCCACCCGACTCGCAGTACCGGCGCGAAGTGCACCCGTTGCGGGCGTCCCATCTGCCCGGACTGCATGGTCCAGGCGCCGGTCGGCCATCACTGCCCGACGTGTGTCAAGGAGGACAACCAGGGCCTACCGCAGCCGCGCCAGATGCGATGGATGCAGCCGGGGCAGACCAGGATGACGCCGGTCGTCACCGCCTTGATCGCGCTGAACGTGATCGTCTTTCTGATCACCAGTTCCCGCCCGGACGTCGAGGTCCGCTACGCGCAGATCCCGTCGCGCATCGCAGCCGGCCAGTACTACCGCCTCATTACCGCTGCCTTCCTGCACGCCAACTTCTACCACATCTTGTTCAACATGCTGGCCCTGTTGATCATTGGCCCGCCGATCGAGGCCGCGATCGGGCGCGTCAGGTTTCTGGGGCTTTATCTGCTGGCCGCGCTCGGAGGATCGGTGTGTTCGTATCTGTTCAGCCCGGTCAATACTGCGGGCGTCGGCGCATCCGGAGCCATCTTCGGCCTGTTCGGTGCCTACTTCGTCCTCGCTCGAGCGCGCCGGGCCGAAACGAGCGGGATCGTGGCCCTGATCGCCGTCAACCTGGTGTTCTCGTTCGTCGACAGCGCCATCGATTGGCGGGCCCACGTCGGGGGGTTGATCACCGGTTTTACCATCGGGGCCATGCTGGCCCTGGCCGAGCGCCGTCCGCCTGCGCAAAGGCTCGCCATCGAGATCACGACCTTCGGCGCGGTCACCGCCGTCCTCATCGGTCTGGTTCATCTCCGCACCGACCAGCTCCGTGTACCACTAGCCTGAAGTCGGGCCGCTAGCTCATCAGGTAGAGCAAGGGACTTTTAATCCTTTGGTGCGGGGTTCGAGTCCCCGGCGGCCTAC
>JBPYFF010000427.1:0-6241 GCA_051984455.1 Acidimicrobiales bacterium
CTGGCCGGGCTCAACTACGGGGGAGAAACCCCCCTCGTCGCCATCGTCGCCCACCTCGTGTACGGCATCGGGCTTGGCCTGTTGCTAAAACCGAACTAGGCATGCGCCAGCTCCTTCCTACTGGCCCGACTGGCCCTACTGGCGGCACCGTCGACCCCGCGGCCGCCTACGAACGGCTCGACCGGAGAAACGGCCGGCCGCAGGTGCGGCTCAACATGATCGCCAGCCTCGACGGTGCAACCGCCCTGGCTGGACGATCAGGCGCGCTCGGAGGCCGGGCTGACAAAGCAGTGTTCGCGGCGCTGCGCTCGCGGGCAGATGTCATCCTGGTTGGCGCCGCCACCGTTCGAATCGAGGGCTACGGACCGGCGCGCCTCAACGATGAGGCCCGGGCCGGCCGGATGGCGGCGGGACTTGGCCCGGTACCGCCGATTGCGGTCGTGACCCGCTCCTGCCGGCTCGATTGGGGATCGCGATTCTTTGCCGATGCCGAAGCGCGGCCCATCATCTTCACCGCCGCGGTCGCGGCCGAGGCCGACCGTGACGCCGCGGCCGCGGTCGCCGACGTGTACGTCGTCGGTAACGACCGGGTCAACCTGCTGCGGGCGATCGACGTCCTGAATGACCGTGGACACGCCAACGTTCTGGCGGAAGGCGGCCCCGTCGTCGCGGCCGCGCTGGCGGCCGAGGACCTCCTGGACGAGGTTTGTCTGACGATGGCGCCGCTGCTGGTCGGGGGTGATGCCAGCCGGATCCTGGCCGGTCCTGCCCTCGAGCCCGCCGCCGGGTTCGAGCTCACCAGCGTCCTCACGGCTGACAGCTATCTCTTCCTGCGTTACCGCCGGGGTGGACGGTGATGCCCATCACCCCGCTCCCTGCCATTGAGGACTACGGGCTCATCGGCGACACCCGCACGGCCGCCCTGGTCGGGCCCGACGGCAGCATCGACTGGATGTGCACGCCGGGCTTCGATGGCGAACCCATCTTCGGCCGTCTGATCGGCGGAGCCGCCGCCGGCCGCTTCACGATGGGCCCCGCTCGGCCCGTGGCCCTCCTGTCGCGCCGCTACCGACCAGAGACCGCGACGCTGGAGACGACGTGGCGTACTGACACAGGGGAGCTGACCTTGACCGAGGGCATGGTCGCCGAGGTTGCCGGCTCGCTGTTGCCCTCGACGCTCATGGTCCGGCGGCTGACGGTGAGCGGTGGCCCCGTAGACGCGGTCATCGAGTTCTGTCCTCGACGAGGTGAGCAACACCGTCCACCCCGCATCCAGCATCGTGGCAACAGTGTCGTTTGCAGCTGGGGAGCCACCGCCCTCGCCATCAGCTCCGACCCGTCGATCGGGGTGGAACCTGGGCGGCCCACGATGGCGACGGTGGAGTCCGGACGGCCGCTCACGGTTTGCGTTGCCGCGGCCTACCGTGGTCCACTGATTCAAGTCAATCCGGCGGCCGCGTGGACAGTCCTGGAAAAGGATGAAGGTCGGTGGCGGAACTGGTCACGTGAGGTCGACGCCGACTTGCCCCACCGCGACCTCGTGGTCCGGAGCCTTCTCACCCTTCGCCTCCTCACGTACTCGCCATCAGGTGCTCCCGTTGCCGCGCCGACGACGTCGCTTCCTGAGGATCCGGGTGGTGTCCGCAACTGGGACTACCGCTTCGCCTGGCCGCGCGACGCCAGCATCGGTATCGCCGCCTTCCTCGGTACCGGCAAAGTCATTGCCGCGCAGCGGTTCCTGGCCTGGCTCCTTCACGCCAGTCGCCTGGATCGGCCCCGCCTTCCCGTGCTGCTCACCCTGTACGGCCGCCATCCCCGTGACGAGCACGAGCTGGCGGGGTGGGAGGGCTACGCCCGAAGCCGGCCGGTCCGGGTCGGTAACGGAGCGGCTCGCCAGCACCAGCTCGACGGTTATGGCTGGGTGGTCGACGCGGCGTGGCTGCTCGAGGAGTCGGGTCATCCCCTCTATTCGGAGACGTGGCGGGCGATGCGCGGCTTCGCCGACGAGGTGGCACGGCGGTGGAGAGCACCCGATGCCGGGATCTGGGAGGTGCGGGGCGATGGCGCCCACCACGTGCACTCGAAACTGATGGCCTGGCTGGCCCTTGACCGCGCCCTGCGTATCGCCAACGGCCATCGCACCTCTCGCCGGAGAAGGACCGTGTGGGAACGGGAACGAGACGCGATCGCCGCGGACATCAGACGGTACGGCTTCGACCCGCAGCTCGGTGCCTACACCCGCGCCTACGGTTCCGAGGACCTTGACGCCGCGGTCCTCCTGCTGCCGGTGATCGGATTGGAGCCGTCCGGGTCGACTCGCGTGCGCGGCACCATCGACGCCATCGCTCGCCAGCTGGACGCGGGCGGACCGCTCGTTTACCGGTACCCGCCGGGCCGCGACGGGCTGCCCGGCGGTGAAGGCGCCTTTCTTCCCTGCTCCTTCTGGCTGGTGCAAGCCCTGGCCGTGACCGGACGGACAGCCGAAGCCGAGAAGCGCTTTGACGAGCTCGCCTCCTTGTCCAGCCCGCTCGGACTGTACGCAGAGGAGATTGATCCTCTGACCCGCCGCCACCTTGGAAACTATCCCCAGGCCCTGACCCATGCCGCCCTGCTGCAAGCGGCCCTCTCGCTCAGATCGCCTGCGACGACAGAGCACAAAAATTCCGAGGGCATGCGTCTGCCCCTGTGAGACAGTGGCGGCCGCCGTGAACACTCCTCCGCCTGCCGGGATCGAGGACAGAGACCTGGCCAGTTCGCTTGGAGGCTCCTGGGGCCTGGACATCGCCCGGCTGCGCTACCTCCCGAAGGGATTCGGCAGCTTTCACTGGCTGGCCGAGACACAAGACGGCCGCCGTTTCTTTTTGACCGTCGATGACCTCGAGACCAAGCCGTGGCTGGGAGCCGACGCCGACTCCACCTTCCACGGCCTTCAGGCCGCCTATGCAACCGCCCTGGCCCTTCATGTCCACGGCCGGCTCGACTTCGTCGTACCTCCTGTGCTGTCCGTCGACGATCGGGTGGCTGTCCGTCTCAGCCCCCGGCACAGTCTGGCGGTGTTCGAGTTCATCGAGGGCCAGCCCGGGCAGTGGGGCGAACCCATGCCGGCCGGCGATCGCCACCGACTGGTGGACACCCTCGCCAAACTGCACCGGTCAACGCCTGTGGTGCCCTCAGACGCGCCCCGAAGACCTCTGGAACTGCCCGGCCGACCCGGACTTGAAGCTGCCCTGGAGGCACTCGGCCGGCCGTGGGAGGGCGGCCCGTTCTCCGAGCGTGCACGGCGCGACCTGGCGGGCACCGCCGACCTCGTCCGCCGATGGCTGACGACGTTTGATGACCTCGCGGCCCGAGTGGCGACCCGTGCCGGCCCACCAGTCGTCACCCATGGCGAGCCGCATCCTGGCAATCTGATCCGCGTCGGTGGAGCCTTTCGGATCATCGATTGGGACACGGTCGGGATCAGCCTGCCAGAGCGTGACCTCTGGATGCTCGACGACGGTCGCGGCGGGACTCTGGCGGCCTACCACCAGGCAACGGGGAGGGCGGTCGACGGCGAGGCCATCGCCCTGTATCGGCTGGCCTGGAGGCTCACCGATATCACCCTGTTCATCGCCCTGCTGCGCTCCGACCACGGTCGCAACGAGGGCACGGAGAAAGCATGGAAGGGCCTCAGTGACTCGCTCCATTGTTGCGAGATGCCGCCCTACGGGCGCTGATCACTGGCTCGGTTTCGGAGCGGTTTCCTCCTTCATGGCGCGCCCCAGGTACATGTAGCCCCATGCCTTCGGCCCCTTGAGATAGAAGTTTCGGATTTCCTCGATGCCAAACCCGGCGCCGGTGATCAACGCCGCGATGTCGCGATTCAGATGACAGCCGCCCGCCCACCACTGCTGCACACCGTTGAAACGCTCCTGCGTGCGGGCGACCCTGTCGTCAGGAGAATGGCCGTGCTCGGCGAAGTGGAATGAGCCCCCGGGCTTCAAGACCCGCCTCAGTTCGTCGAGCGCGTTGCTGACGTCCGGGATAGTGCACAAGGTCATGGTCGACAGGGCGCCGTCAAACCTCTCGTCGGGCAGGTGCAGGTGGGCGCCGTCGAGCCCGGCAACGTGGACCGGCACGGGTGCCGACTCCATTCGCTTCTTGGCCAGATTCGTGGCCGTGCCGGACGGCTCGACCGCCCAGAGTCCGGTCACCGTCGACGGCAGCGACGGCAGGTTCAACCCGGAGCCGAAACCGAGTTCGACCACGTCACCGTGGAGGCCTTCGCACACCTCTTGCCGAAGCTGCCCGAACGCCTTGTTGCCGAGCAGCACGTTGGTGATGCGAGGGAGAACCTGATCGCCGTAGAAGCCCACCAGGTGATCGTAGGCGGGCCTCCAGGTCTACGTCACCGGCCCCGCCTCAACGGTCGGAGCCCAGGGACCGGCAACGATCGTGGCCTCGTTGCCACCCGGCCAGGGCGGAATGGTCACTCCAACCGCGGCGAGCGGCTCATCTCCGAACGCCCGAAACTGAAACCTGGTCCCGACCGGGATCGTGATGCAAAGACCAGCGGAAAGCTCCACCACTGCCTCTTGCCGGCCGGCTTTGCGCCACATCTCGCCTCGACCCGTGAGGAAGTACCAGACCTCTTCAACCGTGCGGTGGGTCACCGCCACCGAGGTCTTCCCGGGACCCAGCTCGAAGTGGGCGACGCTGCCGCCGCCCACCCTGAGCAAGACCCGGACGTCCGACCCGTCGGGGGCGACGGCGTCCGGTCGCGCGGGCAGCATCTTGGTTTGGAAAGGGCCGAATCCTCCCGCCTTCGGTTGGTCCATGGTGACGCCTCCTTGCGGCAGCGGGAGGGCCCGCGACGACCGCATTTTTTCATCGCCCCTAGGCTGGTCGCGTATGAGCGGCACAGGAGACTGGACCCCCGACGAATCGCTCGACACCGAGACCTATGACGCGTGGGACGAGGAGCTCGATGAACAGGACGTGGTGACGCCCGACGCCGCCGGCGACCCGGAGGGGGAGCGGTCGCTTGATCGCCAGCTCCTCGTTGACGACGCCGAGGTGGAGGAAGCCGGCGTACAGCTCGACGATCCGGAACAGCTGGCGGTCCTCGACGGAGGCATCGATGATCCAGACGGGGTTGGTATCGCCGAGCGAGGAGAGCGAACCGAAGACGACGGCTGGGACCTGGACGCGGAGGAGCGTCTCACCCCCGAGCAGCTGACCGCCGATGAGGTCGACGACGACGAGTAGCCATCGATGACCGCCCGAGCGGATCAATGGGAGGCTCTGTACTCGAGCGCGGCCCCTCGCACCCTCAGCTGGTACGAACGGGAGCCCACCTACTCGCTCCGGTTGATCCATAGGACCAGGACGACGCCCAGCGCTGCCATCGTTGACATCGGCGCGGGAACCTCGATACTCGTTGACCGGCTGCTGGATTCCGGATTCAGCCACGTGACCGTGCTCGACATCTCGGAACGGGCTCTCGCTGAGGTCAGCCGACGGCTAGACGAGCGCGGCCGCGACGTGGCCGTAATCCGGCATGACGTCCTGACCTGGGAACCAGACCGGCAGTACGACATCTGGCATGACCGCGCTGTCTTCCATTTCTTGACCGAGTCAGCCGACCAAGGCGGCTACGTCCAGGTCGCCAGTGACACGGTTTGCAACGGTGGCTGGCTGCTGCTCGCCACCTTCGCGCCCGACGGCCCCACGCGCTGCTCAGGCCTTCCGGTCTCTCGGTACTCGGTCGAGCAGATTGCAGAAACCTTCTCTCCGGCGTTCGGGCTCGTGGAGAGCCTGCGGGAGGAGCACCTCACCCCGGAAGGGGTTGTTCAGCCATTCACGTGGGTGCGACTCAGACACACGTAAGGAGCTATTGCCGTGGCCGATCCCAATGTCGACATCGTCATCGACTGCTCAAACCCCGAGACACTGGCCGACTTTTGGGCAGAGGCCCTCGCATACTCCAAAGCCGGGCTCTTTGATCCCTACTTCGTGCTGCTCCCCTCTCTCCGCGAGCACCCTCCGGTCATCCTGCAGCGGGTCCCCGAGCCCAAGACCACGAAGACCCGGGTCCACTTCGACCTGCGGGTCGAGGACATCGAGGCGGAAGCGCAACGACTGGAGAAACTTGGCGCTCGGCGCATTGACATCGGACAGGGAGAGAGCCCGGGTTGGATCACGATGGCGGACCCGGAGGGAAACGAGTTCTGCGTCTGCCCCGGAATCCCTTTGCCGGCCG
>JBPYFF010000428.1:0-3035 GCA_051984455.1 Acidimicrobiales bacterium
ACCGCCGGCCCGAGCTGGTCGGGGCAGTACACCACCAGGTCTCCCGGGTTGGCCCCCTTGTTGATGGCGTTGGCGATGACGCCTGCCTCCGTGCGCTGGGTGGCGTTGGTACCGACGCTGACGATCAGGCCGGCGACGGCCGCCGCCCCCAGCACGCCTGCCATCACCCGCCGGTCGGCAAACACGCTCGCGCCGAGGGCTGCCAGCAGGATGAACAGCGGGAACACCACGGCGGTATATCGACCGACGAATGCCGCCTGGCCGATCGCCCCGGCGGCCACGGCCAGCACGAGGGTCCCCATGAAGATCCAGGCGATGGGACGGGCCCGCCGCCGCGTCCGCAGCTCGAGCAGCACTCGCCGGTCGTCGATGGTCCGCCCGAACAAGCCAAGAAGGACGAGGGTAAAGACCGCCAGCCCGAGTGCCTGGCCCCAGGGCCCGCCGCCGAAGTAGCCGCCTCCGGAGTATTCGCCCAGAATGCCGAGAATGTCGGCCGGACCGGCGGCATTGGACCAGGGCGTGCCGGTGTGCAGCGTCTGAAAGATGAATGTCGGAACCCAGGGCAGGAACAGCACGCCACCGACGACCATGGCGGCAAAGACGGCACGACTGTTCTGCCGTTCCTCCGCTTCGGTGCGATCGTCGGTTGCCGTGGCCCGCCTGGCCCGGAACAACAGCCAGATCGCGGCCACCACGACGAAATACAGCGCCCAGTAGTGGGTGTAGAGAAGGACCGCCGTCATGAGGGCCACGCACGCCAGCCGGCCCCGGCTCGGCCGCTCGAGGGCTCGGACCAGAGCCAGCATCCCGAGCAGTCCCCAGAGCGTCATCATCGAGTACATCCGGGCCGACGTCGCGTACGAGATGGCAAACGGTGAGGTCGCCATCAGAACGAGCGCCGCCCATGCCGTCGGCCTGCCGCCGAGGCGCTTTCCGGCTGCCCACGCAAACGGCAGGGCGACCACCGACGCGACGCCCGACAAGGAGCGGACCGCGACGTCCCCATGACCGAACAGGCGCATCCAGAAGTGCAGCAGGACGTAGTAAAGCGGCGGTGCGCCATCCTGACGCAGCGCAGCAGGAATGGAGTGAAGAGGCAGTTTGGCGATATTGACGGTCAGGGCCTCGTCGAGCCAGAGGTCCGAGAGCGTCCAGAACCGGAGACCGACGCCGATCACGATGAGCGCGATCGCCCCAGGGACGGCATAACGCAATAAGGCCCGACCCCGGCCATGGGCAATCGGCTCGTCGAGGACAGCCGAGATGGTCGCGGGGGGGTCGACGCTCGTCGCCACGGACAGGAACGCTATCCAGTCGCACTATCGAGAATCACGTCACGTCATGTACCACGGATTGCGCACGCTAAATCCTGATTCTGTCGCGGCTTCGCTCGGGACTCCTCCGGTCGTTCCCGTCCGGTACATTCCCCCGGCATGAGCGGCGCGTCAACGCAGCAAGCCCCGGACCGCAATCTGGCGATGGAGCTGGTCCGGGTGACCGAAGCCGCGGCCCTGGCGGCAGCAAGGTGGATGGGCCGGGGAGACAAAGAAGGCGCCGACGGAGCGGCGGTGGATGCGATGCGGGTTGTCTTGCAGAGCGTTCCCATGGACGGGATCGTGGTCATCGGTGAGGGCGAAAAGGACGAGGCCCCGATGCTCTACAACGGAGAGCCGGTCGGGGACGGCAGCCTGCCGCAGACCGATGTGGCCGTCGATCCGATTGACGGCACCACCCTGACCGCACTCGGACGCGGCAACGCCCTGGCCGTGATCGCGGTCAGCGAACGAGGCACCATGTTCGACCCCGGTCCGTGCGTGTACATGGAGAAGATCGCGGTCGGCCCGGAATCCGCCGGGCTAATCGACATTCGCCGCTCGCCGTCCGAGAACATCGCCGCCGTCGCCCGCGCCAAAGGAGAGTCGGTCAGGGACGTGACCGTGGTCATCCTGGACCGGCCACGTCACGAGCAGCTGATCTCGGAGGTTCGGAGCACCGGCGCCCGCATCCGGCTGATCCCCGATGGCGACGTGGCGGGGGCGATATCCAGTGCGTGGCCTGTCTCCGGTGCGGATGTTCTCATCGGGATCGGCGGGACGCCCGAGGGCGTGATCGCAGCCGCCGCCCTCAAATGCATGGGCGGCGAGCTGCAGGGCAAGCTCTGGCCCCGGAACGACGATGAGCGGAAGGCGGCCATCGGCGCCGGCTACGACCTCGAAGCCGTGCTCGGCACCGATGATCTCGTCCAGGGGGACAACTGCTTCTTCGCCGCCACGGGCGTGACCGACGGCGAGCTGCTGCAAGGCGTCCACTACGACTCCCGGGGCGCCACGACGCAGTCGCTGGTGATGCGGTCGAAATCGGGAACCGTGCGCAAGATCGACGCCAGACACCAGCTGGCCAAGCTCAACCGGTACTCCTCGATCCGCTTCGGGTGATCCGGCTGCGGGCGGCGTAGAAGCCGGCCGGCCCCACGCCTCGCAGCGACGTGCAGCCCCAGCCGGCCTCGGCGACAGCGGCCTCGACGGCAGCAAGGAGATGGCTGCCGATTCCCTGCCGCCGGTCGGAAGAGGCGACCAGCACTGCGAGCTTCCCCCCGTCCGGGGTGAGCCAGGCAGCTGCCACCCCGACCACCTCGCCCTGCCGCCGGGCCGTCACCACCAGCCGGTGCGTCGCCGGCTCGCCCGCGCCCGGGTGGTGGGCGTCGCGGCCGGCTCCCTCGGCGCCGCCTGCGTCGGCCACGGCCGGCTGGGCCACGACTTGATGGGCCATGACTTGATCGGCCACGACCTGATCGGCCATGACGTGCTCGGCCTCGAGCAAGGCTGCCGCCTCGGGGTCGACCAGCCGGCTGCGGACCAGCTCGAGCGCCAGCGGGCTCCCCGTGCCGACGATCGCCGGCCGGCCGAACAGGGCGTCGGCCAGGACGATCCAGGTCCGGCCGGCCGGGCGGTGGACTTCCTGCAGGAGACAGATGCGATCGATTGAGGCCTCGCTGCGATAGGCACCCAGGACGGTCGCCGCCGCCTTCAGGACGG
>JBPYFF010000429.1:0-3822 GCA_051984455.1 Acidimicrobiales bacterium
TGGCCGCGACTAGGACCCGGCGACGCCTGACGACATAGATGGCGCTGTTGAAATGGGAAGGAGGTCCCGGTTCGGACATCTCGTCCGACGCTATGACGCCATTTCTCGACTCGCCGTTGTAGTCACGCAGCCACGCTTGTTCCCGTCGCCGCTGCGCTTGGTGCCGAATCCACGCCAGGCCGAGCGGACCGACGCCGAACTTCGGCCGCTCGGCCTGGCGACGGTCGCGCTTCTCGCGAGCGTCACTGTGACAGACGGCGAGCCGGTCTTCGGGCCGGTCAAGGACACGAACCGGCCGCGCACCATCCCGCTCGCCGAGGTCGTCATGGTGGAGGTTGTCGAGCACGTCCGGCGCTACGGCCTCGGACCGGCCGGCGTGCTGTTCACCACCGATGAGGAATGCCCGCTCGGCCGTAACGACTTCGGCCGGGTATGGCGAAGCGCAGCGCGACCGCTCGGCATCCCGGCCGGTGACGGCTTCCACCAGCGACGGCACTACTTCGCTCCGCTGCTCATCGGGGGCGGCGCGTCCATCACGCTCGTTCAAGACCTGCTCGGCCACGCCGGCCTGTCCACGACGCAGATTTACGCCCACCTGTTCCCCGAAAGTGCCGACCAGGCACGAGCCGCGGTCGACAGGGTTCTCGGCCCCGTGTCCTCCGCGTGTCCTGAGGCTGCGCCACATCCCGTGTGACCTGCGTTTACGCCCTCCGCGGCCCACTACCGGCAACAGCGCTCACGCAGATTGGCGCCCTTACCGGTGGTTCACCGGTCGGCCGGAAGATGGCGGAGGGGTGGGCCCGATACCGGGCAGCTCCGTCCCGTCCCGCAGGCCGAGAGCTGGGCCTCCTCCGGGGTCGGATTGCGGATGCCGGCGAAAGCAACCAGTGCGCCCGCGAACGACAGCCCGGCACAGATGACGACCGAGGTGTGGAATCCCCTGGTGAACACGGCGGCGCGCTGGTAGTCAGCTCCGCTGAGTCCCGCCAGCGCGGGCAGGAGGGCGACCGCAAGGAGCCCGGCGACCCGGGCCACGGCGTTGTTGACACCCGACGCGATCCCGGCGTGGCTGGGGTCGACCGCGGCGAGGACGGTCGCGGTGAGCGGTGCGACCGTCAGTGACAGGCCCAGTCCGAACACGATCACCGACGGAAGCACCGTGGACACGTAGTGGCTACCGGGCTGAATCCGGAGCATCAACAGCAACCCGATTCCCACGATGATGGGGCCAAGCGTCATGGGGAGACGGGGTCCGATCCGCTGGGCCAGCTCGCCCGCTCGAGCCGAGAGCAGCAGCATGATGACGGTGAGGGGAAAAAGGGCCGCTCCCGCCTCGACGGGTGAGTAGTGGAGCACTTGCTGCAGATAGACGGCCAGGAGGAAAAAAATCCCGCCGAGGGCGGCATAGACCGCGACGGTGACCAGGTTGGCCGCGCTGAACTGCCGGGATCGGAAGATGTTGAGCGGCAGCATCGGGTGCCGGCTGCTCCTCTCGACCAGGAAGAAGCCGAACAGCCCTCCGATACCGATAAGGGCGGACAGGACGCTGACGGCCGCGCTGACGCTGCCCGAGGGACCTTCGATGAGCGCGTAGGTCAACGCCGCCAACCCGACAGCAGCCAGAGCAGCCCCGAGCCCGTCCACCCGGTGGCCGCTGGCGGGATCGCGCGATTCGGGAACGTGAGGCGAGGCCAGCAAGACCGTGGCGGCCAGAGGCAGGTTGAGGAGAAAGATCAGCCGCCAGGAAACCGCTGAGACCAGCCAGCCACCCACGAATGGCCCGATGGCAGTGGCGACCCCGCCAAGTCCTGACCACGCACCGATCGCCCGGTTGCGGTCCTCGGGGACGAAGCTGGCCTCGATGATGGCCAGGCTTCCAGGGGTGAGCAGTGCTCCACCGACGCCTTGCACGGCACGGGCCGCGATCAACAGGCCCAGTGTGGGTGCGGCGGCACAGAGCAGCGAAGCTCCGCTGAACCACACCGTCCCGATGATGAAGATGCGCCGGCGCCCGAACAGGTCGCCGAGCGAGCCGCCGAGCAGGATCAGCGATGAGAGGGTAATGAGATAGGCGGTCACCACCCACTGAAGGCCGGCGACGCCTCCGCCGAGGTCCTTTCCGATGGCGGGCAGGGCGACGTTGACGACAGTTGAGTCCAGCAGCGCCATTCCTGATCCGAGGATGGTCGCCAGCAGGACCCAGCGACCCGGAGCGGTGCCGAACCGAATGCCGGTCGAGGTCGCCACTGGATGAAGGCTAAGCGCCCTCCGGCGAAGACACGAGGAACCGGCTAGCCGCTAGCCGCCGAGGGCGTCTCTCGTCGCCTGTTCGGCTCGCAGCAGGGCGGGTAACTCCCTCGCGGCCACAGGCGGGCTCAGGTAAAAGCCCTGAGCGAGATCGCAGCCGAGGGCGGAAAGCCGGGCCCAGGTGGATTGGTCCTCAACCCCCTCGGCGACGACCCGGAGTCCGAGGCTCCGGGCTAGCTCGATCGTGGACCGGACGATGACGGCGTCGTTGTCATCCACCATCATGCCCGCAACGAAGGACCGGTCGATCTTGATCTCGTCGACGGGCAGGCGCTTCAGATAGCTCAGCGACGAGTAACCAGTGCCGAAGTCGTCGATGGCAATGGAGACGCCAAGAGCCGACAGGCGACCGAGCACACCGATCGTTCGGGAGGGATCGGCCATCACGCTGCTCTCGGTGATCTCCACCGTCAAGGCCTTCGGCGGCAGGTCGAACTCAGCCAACACGGCTGAGACCTCGTCGGGGAGATTGACGTCGAGCACGGCGCGAACCGAGAGATTGATGGCGACCCCGAAGTCACTGGTCAACTGGCTCAACCAGCGGCACTGAGTGGCGGCATCCCGCAGGACCAGCAAGGTGAGGGGCCGTATAAGTCCGGCGTGCTCGGCGATGGGGATGAAGTCGTCGGGAGGCAGCAGGCCTTCGACCGGATGGCGCCAGCGCAGCAATGCCTCCACACCGGTGATACGACCGGAGTAGAGGTGCGCTTTGGGCTGGTAGTAGACCTCCATCTGGCCATCATCGATGGCCTGTCGCAACTGACCGGCGAGGGACAACCGGCGGGGACTGTAGTGATCGCGGTCGGCGGCGTAGACCTCCCAGCCGCTATGGGCCTCTTTGGCGGCGTACATGGCGACGTCAGCTCGTTGCAACAGCTTGACAGGGTCATCGCCGTGCTGCGGCAGGAGCGCCACCCCGATGCTGGCGGTCACCTCCAGATTGAGCTCGCCGACGGTGAATGGCCGTTCGAGGGCCGAGAGCAGGGTAACGGCGACCTGGGCGGCGTCGCCGCTGCCGCTGCCCGGCAACAAGACACCGAACTCGTCGCCACCGAACCGAGCGACCATTCCTTTCTCGCCGATCTGCTGGCACAGCCGGTTGGCCACCTCGCGCAAAAGCAGGTCGCCGTGGTGGTGGCCGAGGGTGTCGTTGATTTCTTTGAAGCGGTCGAGGTCGATCAGCATGATGGCGCTGGGCCGTGGCAACTCCAGCGCGGCCGCTTCGATCAGCTCATTGAACCGAGTCCGGTTGGCCAGCCCCGTCAGGACATCGTGCCGGGAATCGCGCCGCAATCGGTCAAGCAAGCGGTTGTTCTGAATCGACACCGCGGCGTGATTGGCCACCGTCTCGAGCAGACGAAGATCCTCGACCGTGAACGGAGCCCGGTCGGGTCCCTGCTTGGCGACAAGCAGTGTTCCCCTCGTTTCCCCGTCGATGCGAAGGGGAGAAACCATGGCGTCGGGCAGCTGACGATCCAGCATCAGCCGGCGGAGACCGGCATCGGCCGGCTGGTC
>JBPYFF010000430.1:0-4108 GCA_051984455.1 Acidimicrobiales bacterium
GTGAAGAGGCCGAAGCTGGTGTCGGGAGCGTTGGTGGTGTCTGGGTAGTTCTTGCGGGTCAGCGGCTCCTGGTCGTACCCGTAGATCTTCCACGACCGGCCGTGCGCACTCAGCAGGCCGAAAATGCTCTGGACTGTATATGAGGCAGTCCTATCGTTCATGTGCCCCTGGCTGGTCGCCGCGCAGGCGAACGCCCTGTTGGGGAACGTCTCGGTTGGCACCGAGCTGAACCAGTGGTCGCAAACGGCGAAGCCGCGGGCCAGGCCGGACAGCACGGGCAGCGCCTGCGGTGTGAACATGCCCATGATGTTCGCCGCCGTGGCGCCGGGCTGGACGGTGCGGCCGACCCGCCGATCCCAGGCGATCGTGGCGTCGAAGTTGGTCACAAACCCCTGGTTAGTGGCCGCCGGCGGCACCGGTGCGGTACCGCTACCGAAGAGCTGGGAATTAGTGTTCGCATATCCCTCGCCCGGGTCGGCGCCCGGCATGAAATAGGCACCCGGGCCAGCAGTGTCGATCTTGAACACCTGAACGGGATTACCGCTGGTATCGAAATTCGACTCTTGCCCGGTCAGTCCCTCGAAGGCGGCACCGGTTGGGGAGATGTTGCCCGAGTCCGCATAGAGGAACCCAAGCATATGGTCAAATGAGCGGTTCTCCAGCATCAGCTGCACAACGTGCTGGATAGCGAATAGGCCGTTTCCGGGTGCTGGTGCGTTCATCGGATCACCTGGCAAGTTCTACGGACGGCTTGTGGGTGTGCATCAATCACCATCGCCTATGCGGCGTCACCGTGGCGTTACGGCTACATGAAGAACTGCCGACAGGCGGATGGCGCAAACCGATGCACGTACCCGGCTATTGGTGACGCGGGAGTGATGCTTACAGGTGCACCCTAGGAAGCGCTTGAACTGCGCAAACTGTGCTCACCAGTCGCTGACCCTTCGTTCTGGGCCATCCGTGACTGTTGGCCTGGCATGGTACCTGCCGGATGCGTGAATATATGGAGGATGCGCCATGGACAATTGGAAAGTAGCTCTCATCGATCAGTCAAAGACCGGTGTTCCCACGGCAAAGCTACAGCAAATTGCGGCCGCACTGCAGCAGCAGGTGGACAACGATTTCGGCCCGGCCTGGGGCGTGGCGGCGGATATCTCCGCACTGGACGCCGGCGCACCCATTCCTCCGGGCACCTGGCCAATCAAGATCGTTGACGACATCGGCGGCGCGGGCGGCGTGCACCTCGATGAGAATGGGCAACCATACGCCGAGGCGGTCATCGGCCCGCAGCTGAGCATCGCGATCAGCCACGAGCTGCTCGAGATGCTGGTCGACCCGTGGGGCAACCGTTTCACGCCGGGCGCTGACCTCGACCCGTCCTCCGATGGCCACCAGGTCTTCTACCTAGTCGAGGTGGGCGACCCCTGCGAGGTATCCAGCTATGACATCGGCGGAGTGGCGGTGTCCGACTTCATACTCCCGTCCTTCTACGACCCGAACGCGGCGGGCCATGTTGACTTCCTCAACGCTCTGACCGGGCCCTTGCCCCAGACCGTGCCGCAGGGCTGCTATATCTCCTGGATCGACCCTCAGGATGGAAACTGGCATCAGCAAAGACCCGATGGCACGTTCGTTACCGCAGCCGCCACCGCCGGGCAAAACCCGCGGGCGGATCGCGACAGCGTCTTTGCCGATGCGGACGAGGACCGGCACAACATGGCCGCGATCTACCGGAACTGGGCGACCTGAGCGAGAAGGTCGCCGCGCGAGACCTCGGCGTCGAGCCGTCCCCGATGCTGCGATCACTTCTCAGCCAGGTCGCGGCTGTCTGATGACGGCTCGTGCTGATCAGGCCGACTGGCCGGCTCGTCGTCCTGGTCTCGCCGCGCAAGACGCGCGAGCAGGCCGTGTGCTTCGTCCTCGAACTCGCTTCGCTCGCTGATCAAGTCCAGCAACTCAGCGCGCGCCTCATCGACCGCCCCCACAAGTATGTGCAGTATTGCCAGGTGAAACCGGGCCGCGGCGTATGCCGGATCCAGATCCAGGGCCTGCAGAAGGGCTTCGCCCGCCGTTCCGTGATCCTGACGGACCAGCGCGACCACGCCGAGTTGGGTCCACGCCCGCACGGAATCCGGAGCGATGGTCGTCGCCCGGTGCAGCACTCGCACCGCTTCACTTGTCTTGTCCTGAGCGGCCAGTGCCGTCGCCAACGAGATGAGCAGATCCACGTCGTCCGGGCGGGCGGCGACGGCTGACGCCCAGGCGATCTCAGCTTCCCCCGGGCGGCCAACGGCAAGCAAGGTGCGCCCCATCGCGTTCCAGGCGAAGTGGTTTTCTGGATCCAGTCGCACCGCGCGCGACAGCGACGACAACCCATCGCCAACCGAGCCCAGGGCGACCTGGGACATCCCCATATGGGCCCAGGGCGCGCTCCTGGCCGGATCCAGCGCGATCGCGCGCTCGGCCTCGTCGATCGCGTCCTCGTGCTGGCCGCGCAGGGCCAGCAGATAGCCGAGGTTGGCATGGGCGGTCGGGTTACCGGGATCGATCACGATCGCCTCCCGGTAAAGTTGCTCGGCACCGTCGAGGTCCCCCCTGGCCAGGCGCAAGCCGCCCTGATTGACGGTGGCCTTGGCAGGCGATTCCGTGAGATTAGGCATCAGCACTCCAGGTCTTGGGTCGGCTTACGCGACGAGCTGCTTCATCAGGCCGCTGAGCAGGTCTTTCGGCTCGACCTGCGGGTATGTCCACTGGATCTGGTCGAAGGCGACATCGAACGGCTTCTGCGATTCGTAGTGGATGGGAAGCGACAGGCCGAACCGCATGCTGGAGCCATATTCGAAGTCCGCCAGGTTCCACGTGTGCTCGTAGAGCGTTTTCTTGAGCCGCCAGACACCCACGGTGACCTCAACGGAGGCGTCCACGCCGAACTTGAACCTGGGCTCGACGAAGATGTCACCGTGGGCATCGAGCACGATGCCGGTGCTCGGCGCCCACGCGACGTTCACGCCGGCGGACACCGCGCCCGCCACGCCGACCTCTCCGTGGGCGGTGAGCTTGGCGTCCGCGTCGACAAGCGGGATACCGGCTCCCACCCCGCCGTACACGTAGAGCCGCAAGCTCGCATGGGCCGGTATCGCGAAAGTCCCTTTGCCCTCGACCGTCGTGTCCTCGGGCCTGTCGGGCTTGTAGGTGACCTTGAGACCGACATCGCGCAGCACGCCCGGGCCAATTCCGGCAAAGACGGTGGCGCCGCCACCGACGGTGGCGAAGATGCCGACGTGCACCCCGGCCACGGACAGGCCGATGATCGGGATATCGATATCGATCGAGAAGATCTTCTGATAGAGGCCCAGTTGCGCGAACACCTGGAATTCCTTCGGCAGGCTGACCTCTCCGCTCACCTCGATCTCGCCCGTGGGCGTCAGCTTCAGGCCGACGGTCCCCTTGAGCCAAGGCGTGAGGGTCAGCTCCACCGATCCGGTCCCGAATGCGGTGATGCTGTCGTCTGGCTTAGGCGCGCCGACCGGTTTGCCTTCCTTGTCCACCGCCTGGTTGGTGAGGCCGACGTTGACCTTTCCCTTGGCCAGGCCCTTCTCGTAACCCAGGTCGGCCTGGACGAAGAAGGCGCCGTCCTCGTAATGGCCGGTCACCGTGCCAGTGAGTCCGGGTATTGACGGCTCGAGGGTGACGCCGCCACTCAGCGAGTGCCCGGTGGGACCTTCCTTGATGGTGGCGTCGAGCTTGCCGCTCTTGATCCCGGGGATCCCCTGGCCGAGGATGATCTCACCGGTGATTTCCATGCCGGTGGCCTGGTTGTACTTGAAGCCGAGCTTGCCTTTCTCGACGCCCTTGAGGCTAGTCTCGAACTCGCCGTCGGCGGTGACCGTGTCCGCGGTGACCGAGACAGTGGCGGACGCCTTCTTGATTCCCTTAATCTTGCCTGGCCCGACGCCGAGGGTTCCCTCGAGGGCCCATTTCCCGTCCTCATACGAACCACGGATCTTAGCGTCGCCATCGAACATCTTCTTGTCGAACTGAAGCTCGGCGTCGAGCGCGAACCCAGTGTTGGTCCCCTTCTTTGCCCTGATAAATCCAGTGGCGACCT
>JBPYFF010000431.1:0-7762 GCA_051984455.1 Acidimicrobiales bacterium
GCGACCTCTTCGGCCAGCTTGGGCCACGCTCCGCCCACGTCGTCCCAATCGAACCCGACCGAGGCCGCTTTCCGCTGGACCTTGTGGGCATACAGCAGCGACGGCAGATGGCCGGGAATGCCGTCCATCACGCTGGACCGGCCCTTCTCGGCCTGCTTGATCTCCTCCCAGTTCCGCATGACCTGGCCGGCGGTGCTCGCCTCGACCGTCCCGAACACGTGCGGGTGACGGTTCACGAGCTTGTCGTGGATGCCTTTGGCCACGTCGGCCAGGGTGAACAGGCCCTCTTCGGTGGCCAGGCGGGCATGAAAGAACACCTGGAAAAGCAGGTCGCCGAGCTCCTCTTCGAGATGAGCGGCTCCTTGGTACGAGGGCGACGGGCCCAGCGCCTCGATGGCTTCGAGGACTTCGTAGGTCTCTTCGAGCAGATGGCGGGTCAGGGAATGGTGGGTCTGCTCCCGGTCCCAGGGACACGAGGCGCGCAGGGTGCGCACCAATGAGTCGAAGCGCACCAGCTCCGCTCCCACCGGCGGAGCCAGGCACGGTATCCAGAGCGACGTCAGATGATCGGGCTCGACCTCGCGGTCAAGCTCCTCCCACGGCACCTTGAACACCGCTTCGTCGGGCAGACCCAGGCGCTGCAGCACTGTCACGGGGGTCGCAGGTCCGGGCCCTTCGAGCGGGTCGACCGACAGCTTGATGTCGGACAGGACAAGCGGGGAATCGCATTGGGCCACCAGCAACGGGCCCCGGTCTCCTGCCGCCTCGACCGCGAAGGCGTGGCCGTCGATCAGGCGCACGCCCGACGTCAAGGGGTCGACTTCCAGGGCACCCCAGACCAGGTCGAGAAACGACATGGCCGGTAGCACCGCCAGCTCCACCCGGGGATCGACCCGGAGCAGTTCGACCGTCCGCTCCGCCACGAGAGGCGAACCGGGAACGGCGTACAGCACCTCACCTTCCCGACTGGCGGTGACCAATTCCTCCACGATGGCCCGGTAGACGTCCTCCAGCGACGACTCCCGGTCATAGATCCGGTCGAAGCTGACTGCATCGGGGACCGCGGCCGCTGACGGGTGGCGGGCGGTGCGCAGGAAGCGCGGGCGGACGCGCTCGATGACCTCACGGGTCTCGACGCTCAGGTATCCCGTTCCCCCCGGCCCGAGCCCGACCACGACGATCCGACCGGCCATGACGGCTCAGCCGCCGATCGGCGGGTTGGGTACCGGAGGCGGGATCACGCTCGGGCCGGTGCCGTTGCTCGGATTCCCCTTCTTGTCGAACGACCCGAACTCGGGGCTGACCTTGATGCTTGCGTCCCCGATGAGCTTGGCGAACAGGTCGTTGACCGCCTGCTGGCCGGGCACCGCGTTCTCGAGCGCCGTCACTTCCGCCTGCCGTTGAACCAGCGTGCGCTGGTAGCTGCTCGAGAACTGGTGGTAGACGTCACCGGGGTCCTGCACCGTGTAGCGCTGCACAACCTGGGGCTCCGCCTGCTGCAGTTCGCTCTCGCCAGGAAGGGCGTTACGCCGGGCCAGCTCCTGGTGGATGAGCTCGTACTCGATCCGCTGGGTCAGCACCTGGGCGACGAACGCCTTGCTATAGCTGCCCGCGCTGACACCCTCGATCGAGCCCGACGAGCCCGCCTGTTGATCGACCGCCTGAACGAAGAGGTGGTTGTGCGAGATCTCGCTGAGTTCCTGGTTCAACGAACTGCGGCTGATTTCGGCCCCGTTGACCATGGCGGCGTACGTGGTCGATGAGGTGCAGCCGGCCAGCACCCAGGGGGCGGCGAGGAGCACAGGAAGAAAAAGGGGCAGGACGCGTCTCACGGCGCGCCTGATGCTAGCGACGCCTCCTCGGCCGGGACCATCGCACCCAGCAAGTCGACAAGGAACTCGGCCGCATCGACGCCACGTGGCACCGAAACCACGATCTGCCCGATGTCCTCTTTATAGATGGCCTTCGGCCACCTCCGTTGCAACCGGATCCGGGCGCTCGTTTTGAGGGCGAGGGGTGACAGGCGGGCGACCCCACCGGACACCACGGTGACCTCTTTCACGCCGGTGCGGGCGCACTCCGCCCTGAGCTCGCCGATCCTGAGAAGCGCCTCCGCCGGCGGCGGCAGAGGGCCGTAACGGTCGAGCCACTCGGATCGAATGTCGGCCACCTCCTCGTGGCTGGTGACGGTAGCCAACCGGCGATATGCCTCCAGCCGGAGGTCTTCCCGCTCGACGTAATCGGCGGGAAGATGCGCGTCCACGGGTACATCCAGCTTGATCTCGGCCGGCTCGCGCAGGACCTGGCCCTTCAGCTCGGCCACCGCCTCGCTCACCATCTGCACGTAGAGGTCATAGCCGACAGCTGCGATATGACCCGACTGATCAGCACCAAGCAAGTTGCCCGCGCCCCGAATCTCCAGGTCCCGCATGGCGATCTTGAAGCCCGAGCCCAGCTCGGTGTGCTCACCGATCGTCCGGAGACGTTCGTAGGCCTCTTCCGACAGGGCGACGTCGGGCGGGTACATGAGATACGCGTAGGCCCGCTGACCGGCCCTTCCCACCCGGCCCCTGAGCTGGTGCAACTGGCCCAACCCCAGGCGCTCGGCCCGGTCGACGATGAGGGTGTTGACCGTCGGCATGTCGATGCCTGACTCGATGATGGTGGTGCAGACGAGGACGTCGTAGCCGCCTTCCCAGAAGTCGAGCACCACTTTCTCCAGCGTGCCCTCGTCCTGCTGTCCGTGGGCGACCGCGACGCGAGCCTCCGGCACCAGGCCGCGGACCTCGGCGGCTACTTTTTCAATATCAAGGACGCGGTTGTGGACGTAGAACACCTGTCCTTCCCGCAGCAACTCCCTGCGAATGGCTTCGGCCACGGCCCGCTCGTCGTACTCGCCCACATAGGTGAGGATGGGTAGTCGCTCGGCCGGCGGCGTGTTCAGCAAGGTGAGATCCCTGATACCGGTCAGGCTCATCTCCAGGGTGCGAGGGATGGGGGTCGCGGTCAGCGTGAGGACGTCGACGTCGGTCCGGAGCTGCTTGATGGCCTCCTTGTGGGTGACGCCGAAGCGCTGCTCCTCGTCGACGACCAGCAGACCGAGTGCCTTGAAACGGACGTCGCCGCTCAGCAACTTGTGGGTGCCGATGACGACGTCAACCGTTCCGTCGGCCAGGCCAGCCAGCACGCGGGACGCCTGGGCGGGGGTCAGGAACCGGGACAGCATCTCGACCCGGACGGGATAGCCGGCGAAACGATCAGAGAAGGTCTGGAAGTGCTGGGACGCCAGCAGGGTGGTCGGGACGAGGACGGCCACCTGCTTTCCGTCCTGCACCGCCTTGAAGGCGGCCCGGATGGCGACTTCGGTCTTGCCGAAGCCGACGTCACCGCAGATCAGCCGGTCCATGGGCGTCGGCTCCTCCATGTTCGCCTTCACCTCGATGATGGCCTTCAGCTGGTCGGCCGTCTCGGTGTAGGGGAAGGCCGACTCCATTTCGCCCTGCCACGGCGTGTCAGCGGAAAAGGCGAACCCCGGCGAGTGAACACGGGTTTGGTAGAGCACGACCAGTTCCTGGGCGATCTCGCGCACGGCGGAGCGCACCCGCGACTTGGTCTTCTGCCATTCGGAACCACCGAGGCGGTTCAACGAGGGGGTCTCGCCGCCGGTGTAAGGGCGAAGGAGATCGATCTGGTCGGAGGGGACGTACAACTTGTCCCCTGCCCGGTACTCGAGCAGCAGGTAATCCCGCTCCACCCCCCCAATAGAGCGCTTGACCATCCCGGCGAAGCGACCGACGCCGTGCTGATAGTGGACGACATAGGCCCCGGTCTTCATGTCGTCGAAGAACGTTTCGGCCGGCCGGGCCCGAGGCCGGGCCTTTCGATGGGCCCGCCGGCGGCCGGTCACGTCGCTCTCGGCCAGGACGGCCAGCCGCAGCTCGGGATAGACGAACCCTCGCTCGAGCGGCTGTACGACCACCCGGAGGCCGGGCCGGACCAGTTCGGCATCGTGAGCCGAAGGGTCGAACTCCTCGAAGAAGGGAGCGACCAGCCCGGCATCGCGCAGGGCCGCGGCCATCCGGGCACCGCTCCCCCGCCCATCGGCGCACACGACGATGCGGTATCCGCCGCCGATCAAGTCCCGAAGCTGTTTGACCAAACGCTCGGGGTCACCCAGGCTGGGCTCCCAGCCGGTCGCAGCCACGACCGCCGTGCCCGGCCGCTCAGGTGCGGCCGTGACCGTCCACGCGGGCGCATCCGTGTGGCGAAGTAGCCGTTCGAAGGGCAGATGAAGGGGCGGGAATTCCGAGCCGGCCGCGTCCCAGGTGGACGCGAGGGTCGACGCCAACGCGGCCTCCTCGTCGAGGAGCTCGGCCGCCCGGTCACGCATCCGGCGGGGCTCGACCAGGAGGATCTGGGCTGCGGCGGGCACGAGGTCGAGGAGGAGATGCTCGTCCGAGGTGAGCCAGGGCAGCCACGACTCCATGCCGTCGAAGATCAGGCCTTCGGCCAACCGTTCCCATTGCTGGCGACCCCAGGGCTGGGCGCCGACCAGATCTCGGGCCCGGTCGCGAACTTCAGGGGTCGGGAGGAGCTCGCGGCAGCCAAAGAGCTCGACGCGGCCGAGATCGCGGGTTGAACGCTGGTCGGCCACGGAAAACTCGGTGAGCCGGTCAACCTCATCACCCCACAGGTCGATGCGCACCGGTCCGTCGGAAGTCGACGGGTAGACGTCGACGATCGAACCGCGAACGGCGAGCTCGCCCCGGTGCTCGACCTGGTATTCCCGCCGGTAGCCGGCGGCGACCAGCCGGTTCACCAGCTCGACCGGATCGAGCTGCTCACCAGGCGAGACGACGATGGGCGACGCCTCCTCGACATGGGGCCCTAGCCGCTGAAGAAGGGCCCGGATCGGGGCGACCAGCACGCGGGGCATGCGGCCCGGGTCGCGGAGGCGCCACATGGCCCGAAGTCGTTTGCCCATCGTTTCCACGCTCGGGCTGACCCGCTCGAACGGCAGGGTCTCCCAGGCGGGGAAGGTGTCAACCTCGTCGTCACCGAGGAATGCCTTCAGGTCGTTGGCCAGCCGTTCCCCGTCAGCCGCGGTCGGCGCCGCGACGACGATGGGGTGACGGCCGGAGGCGTGGGCCAGGCCGGCGATGGCGAACGCCCGGGCCGGCTCGGGAACGGCAACGACCGCTGACCTGGCACCTGACAGGTCGCTGAGGGTCTCGTCCCGTCGCAGCAGGGGCAGCAGCGCTGTCAGCGGTGGACGGGAGGGCACGTCAGCCATTGAATCGGTTTTGGGCGGCAACCACGCCCTCGCTGAGGATGCATTCCACCGCGTCGGCCGCCTCTTCGATCACCACCGCCAGCTGGGTCCGCTCGCTTCGGGATGCAGCTTGAAGAACATGATCCGCGCCTCGGTCCTTGCTCGGCGGCTTGCCGATGCCGATGCGGATGCGGGTGAAGGCGTCGCTGTGGAGATGGGTCTTGATGGACCGAAGCCCGTTGTGGCCGGCCAGGCCGCCGCCCGTCTTGACCTGGAGCCGGCCGACCGTCAGATCCAGCTCGTCGTGAACGATCACCAGCTTGGCCAGGTCGTCGATACCGAAGCGGCGGACCAGCGGCCGGACGGCCAGTCCGGACTCGTTGACGTAGGTCTGAGGAAAGGCGAGTGCCAGTCGTTTTCCGTCCACCCGGCGCTCGGCGACCAGTGATCGTTCGCGGCGGGACAGCCTGAGCCGCTCGCCTCCCCGGCTGGCCAGCAGGGCGATGACATCGGCACCGGCATTGTGCCGGGTCCCGGCGAACTCCGACCCGGGATTGCCGAGGCCGACGGCCAGCAGGTCGGCGGCAGTACCGCGGCGCGGTCGGAGCAGGCTCTAGCCTTCCTCGGCCCCGGCGGAACGTGACGACCCCTCGCCCGCGGGTGGAGTTTCGGACGTGCCCCCTTCCGCCGAAGGCGTCGCCGCCTCCCCCTCGGCCTCTGCCTCGGCTTCTTCCGGCGCCTCCTCTTCGAGGGTCACGCCGGCGCGGGCGATGACGACCGGCTCGTCGGGGTCGACCTCGGTTGTCACCCCGCGGGGGAGCGTGAGATCGCCGACCCGGATGGTGTCGCCCATGGACAGCGTGGTGATGTCGACTTCGATGCCGGCCGGGATGGCGGCCGGCGTCGCCCGGATGGTGAGGGTGGTCAAGGGCTGCTCGACCACACCACCCCCGGACTCGACCTCCTTGGCCTCACCGGCGGTGACCAGCGGCACGTCAGCCGAAACGACTTCGTCCCTGCGGACGATCTGAAAGTCGACGTGAATGACGGTGTTGCGAACCGGGTGGCGCTGCACTTCCCGCGCCAGGGTGAGGTGCGCCTGGCCGTCAACCTGCACCGACAGCAATGCGTTCATCCCCGCCTCGGTCGTCAACGCGGCGCGGAGGTCGCGGCCGGCGACGGAGATGGGCACCGGCTCGATGCCGTGACCGTAGATGACGCCCGGGATGCGGCCGGCGTGCCGCAGCCGGTTAGACGCACGTGAACCGGTCGGCCGGCCAGCTTCGGCAACCAGGGTGATCTCGGCCATGACAGCGCGCTCCTAGAAAAAGCACCGTGCGGGAACCGGTTCATGGTACTGCCCGCTCGAAGGGGCAACCACTCGTGCCCGGAGGGTCGTCAGGTCTGGTTTTCCCCGCCGAAGATCTCCGAGACCGACGCGTCCTCAAAGACCGCATCGATGGCGTCGGCGATGATCCTGGCGACGGAACAAACCTCGATCTTGTCGATCTGCTTCTCCGGCGGGAGCGGCAGGGTATCGGTCACCACCACCCGGCTGATCTGAGAGTTCTTCAGGCGATCGACGGCGGGTTCGGAGAGCACGGCATGGGTGGCCATGGCCCACACGTCGGTCGCGCCGTTTTCCATCAGGATGTCGGCCGCGGCGCAAATGGTCGAAGCGGTGTCGATCATGTCGTCGATCAACACACACATCCGGCCATCGACGTCGCCCATGATGTCGAGGGCCTGGACCTGGTTGACCGAATCCTTGGGGCGCCGCTTGTAGACGCTGGCCACATCGACGTCCCCCGCAAGGTGGCGGGCGGCCAGCTCGGCCACCTTGATGCGACCCGTATCGGGGCCGACCATGACGAAGTCACGGGCTGCGTGCTCGCGCAGGAAGTCGGTGAGAATGGGCACGGCCGTCAGATGGTCAACCGGCCCGTCGAAGAACCCCTGTATCTGCCCGGAGTGAAGGTCCACCGACATGATCCGATCGGCACCGGCGGCGGCGAAGAAATCCGACACCATTCGAGCGCTGATCGGCTCACGTCCCAGCGACTTGCGGTCCTGCCGCGAATAGCCGTAGTAGGGGCACACCGCGGTGATCCTTTTGGCCGAAGCTCGCTTGGCGGCGTCGATCATCAACCACTGCTCCATGAGGGAGTCGTTGACCGACCGGCCGGGCGTTCGACAGTGAGACTGCACGATGAAGATGTCGGCCCCGCGCACGGACTGCTCGAAGCGCGGCCGGATCTCGCCACTGGCGAACTCGAGCAAGTCGGGGTCGGACAGTTCTACTCCGAGGTGGCCGGCGATCTCCTCGGCCAGGGCCAGGTGCGACCGGCCTGACAGCAGATGCAGCCTGCGCTTGGGGACCAGTTCCATCGGCGGCAACTCCTAGTCGTCGGCGCTTCCAGTGAAGCATGGACCTGTGACGGCGCCGGGCGCCACCCGTGCCCCGGGGAGCAGAGTGGCAAACGGTCCAAC
>JBPYFF010000432.1:0-4274 GCA_051984455.1 Acidimicrobiales bacterium
TTGAGCTACCCCGGACCAACCCTCGCACGATAGCAGCGCCCGGATCAGTCCCATGATGGCGCGGTGCGTCGTCGTGGACGCGTACCTGACGTGACAGCAGCCGTAGATGTGCCTCGTCGTCCGGATGGTCGGGTCGGGGACGGCCCGAAACGGGGACTGAAACTGCTGCAAGGGAATGCTCGTTACGGCCGACCAGAAGGCGGAGGCTTCGTCAAGGTCGAGACCCTCGTGCAGGTAGAGGCGAACCCGCAGGCGGGACTCCTCGATGTCGAAGAATTCGCGGAGCCAGATACAGAAGAACCACATCATGGCCGGATCACTGTTGGCAAAGCTCACGGTGCCATCCCGCTTTGCTCCCTCACCGGCATACAGCGCCGCCCCGGCGGCCAGGCGCGCTTGGCGGCTGAGACGGCCGAGCCGGGCGGCGCCGTCGCGGTCCATCGCCTCGATCTCGGCTGCCTTCCTCCGCTGCAGGACATTTGGTCCCCGCCGGCGAGCGCTTGTGCGAGGCCGAGCCGCGAACTCCACGTCCCGCACCCACAGGGCTACCGACGACCTGGCGACCCCCAGCTCGGCTGCGATGTCGGCGAGGGTCCAACCGGCGGTGCGCAGCTGGCGAGCGCGATCCTGCGCTTCGACCTTTCCACGGTAACCCATGGCCCCTCAACCTATCGAACAGACGTTCGATAGTAAAGGAAAGATAACCGGAGTAGAACAGGCTGTATGGGATTCCGAAGCGGAGTTGTTGTCGGGTTCGCAGCCGGCTTCTACCTCGGTAGCTGGGCCGGTCGGGAACGGCACGAGCAGATCAACAAAACGTTGCATCGGCTCAGGCAGTCGGACGCCTTCGATGCGGCAACAGGCAAGGCAAAAGCCGTCGTCGACCTCGGCAAGGAACGGGCCAAAGACATCGTCGAGTCGAAGCGCGGCCGCGACGCCGGTCAGTATTCCCGCATGCCGAACGACACGCCGACGGCGGAGCTCTCCGGGAGGGCCGACGGCGACGGCGCCGGCTAAAGACCTCCGGTTCAGGACCTCCGCCTGAAGACCCCGGACTACTCCTCGTCGAGATAGTCGCGCAGCCGGCTGCTCCGCATGGGATGCCGCAACTTGGCCAGCGTCTTGGACTCGATCTGGCGGATCCGCTCCCGCGTGACGCCGAACTCCTTGCCGACCTCTTCGAGGGTCCGCATCTGGCCGTCATCGAGGCCGAATCGCAGGCGGACCACCTTCTGCTCTCGGTCCGACAACTCCGATAAGGCCTGTTTGACGGCCTCGTTCAACATCGCCCGGGCCGCCGCCTCCGAGGGGGCGATCGCTCCCTCGTCCTCGATCAGGTCCGACAGGCTGAAGTCGTCATCACCCATCGGCTGTTCCAGCGAGACGGTCTCCTGGCTGACCTGGAGAATCTCTCGAATTCGCCCCGGCGTCATTTCGGTTCGGTCGGCCAGCTCCTCAACCGACGGTTCCCGTCCGAAGTCCTGCAGCAACTGGCGCTGCACCCGGATCACTTTGTTGATCGTCTCCACCATGTGAACCGGAATGCGAATCGTGCGCGCCTGGTCGGCGATGGCGCGGGTGATGGCCTGGCGAATCCACCACGTTGCGTAGGTCGAAAACTTGAAGCCTTTGGTGTAGTCGAACTTGTCCACAGCCCGCATCAGGCCGAGGTTGCCCTCTTGAATGAGGTCGAGGAAGGCCATGCCCCGGTTTCGATACCGCTTCGCGATCGAGACCACCAGCCGGAGGTTCGCCTCGACAAGGATGCGCTTGGCGTCAGTGCCCTCTGACCGCACGTGCCGGTCGTGCTGGAGTTGCCTGCGACCAACCGGCAACCCTTCCTCCTCGCGTTCGACGATGCGCTCCGTCGCCCGCAGGCCCTCTTCCACGCAGCGGGCGAGGATGACCTCCTCCTCCGCCGTCAGGAGAGGAACTTTGCCGATCTCCTTCAAGTACATGCGGACCGGGTCGGAACTGCCGCCGCTGCGCCCGTCGATGTCGAGGCGCAATTCCGGAACAAGCGAGCGGGATCGCGAACGCAACGAGGCCAACCCACCCGCGGCCCCGTCGTCACCGGGCACGGCAAGTGGGGTTTCGTCCAGCCGGGGCACCGACACGTCCGCTTCATCGGGGCCGAGGCGCTGCAGGCCGAGGGCGGTGCCATCGATGGCATCCCCCTCCTCGCGCCATGCGATCCCTTCCGCCCTCACCCGGCCGACCACTGCGTTGATGAGCGCGGGGGTCAACTCCACCGCCTCGAGCACCGCCATGAGGTCGTCAGGAGTGAGGTAACCCCGTTCCCGCCCGAGCAACAAGAGGGCGGCAAAGTCAACCGTCAACCCGCCTTCGGGCGTGAACGGCGTTGACACCCCCTCACTCATTCGACTCCCTCCGTACGGGCCAACAGCCAGGGTACCAATCGATCTTGGGCCTCTTCGCGCGTTAACGGATTTCTCAACTCTTCCACCGCGAGCTTGACCCAGGAGATCGACGCGGCGTACTGCTCAGGGGCCGAAGATCCGCGGGCTTGACGCTGAAGATCAGCCAGCACGCGATCCCCCGCCCGCTCCAGCAGCCGGATCATGACGTCGTCGGGATCCTCGTCGGTATCCTCGACCGCCACGCGCTGCAACAGGTCGGCGACTTCAGGCTCGGCGCAGCTGATGGCTTCGTGAAGGGTCGTCGCCGAACTCAGGGCCCGAAACGCGGCCCGGTACAGCTCGTCGGCCAAAAGACCCTCTTCCAGCCGGCCTGCCACCGCCTCGGGCCGATGAACGGTGAGCCGCAGCGCCTCCAGCTCCGGCCCGCCGGGCAGCCGCTCGATCACAGACGGCCGGGGCGAAACCGGCGCCGGCGCGTGCCTCCTGAGGCCCGGACTCTCCGCTGGCAGCAGCTTGCGCCAACCTCCAGCTCTCAGACGCTCGGGATCGATCTGACAGCGGTCGGCCACCTGCATCAAGTATTGATCGCGCACCAGCTCGTTGGGATGCTCGGCCACCACCGCCATGGCATGGGCGGCAGCGCGTGCCCGCCCTTCAGGTGACCTCAGGTCGGCACGATCCATGACCCGTTCGAGCCGAAAGGCGAGGTACGGGCGGGCGCCACCAACCGCACGGACCAGCTCGCCCGGATCGCGCCTGGCCAGGTCGGCCGGATCTTCACCCCGGGACAAGGTTGCGACCGCAATGTCCACGTCGAACTTGCGCTCCCACTCATAAAAGCGCTCAGCCGCCGCTTGGCCGGCAGTGTCGGCGTCGTAAGCGAGCACGATGCGCCGGGCAAAGTTGGTCAGCAGGCGGACGTGTCCCTCGGCCAGGGCGGTCCCACAAGTCGCAACCGCCTGGGCGACCCCGGCTTGACGAAGGCCGATGACGTCGGTGTAGCCCTCGCTGACCACGACCTCTCCGGCATCCACGATTGCCTTCTTGGCCCAGTTGAGGCCGTAGAGCACCCGGCTCTTGTTGTAGATGGGGGTCTCGGCGGTGTTCTTGTACTTCGGACCGTCGTTCGTTCCCCCTGGCAGTATTCGGCCGCCCAGCCCGACCGGCTTACCGGAGGCGTCAAAGATGGGAAAGATGACCCGGCTGCGGAACGCGTCGACGAGTCCGCCGGATCGTGTCAGGTTGGCCAGCCCCGCGTCCCGCAGGACATCGCCGCGAATGGGGACAGCGCGGAGCAACTCATCCCACCCACCCGGTGCCCAACCCAGCCGGTACTGCCGGACGATCGGGCCGTCATAGCCGCGCTCAGAGCGAAGGTATCCGCGCGCCGCGGCGCCGTCAGCACTCGAGACCAATCGCTGGTGATACCAGTCGATGGCCCGTTCGAGGGCCTCATGAAGGCGGGTTCGTTGCTCATGCTCCCTCGTCGTGGTCGAGTTGTCGTAATGGAGCGTGATACCGGCGCGGGCCGCCAGTCGTTCGACTGCCTCCACGAAGTCGAGATGCTCGATGTCGCGGACAAACGTGATGACGTCACCCTTGGCACCGCAGCCGAAGCAATACCACAGCCCCTCTTCGGCGTTGAGCGAGAACGATGGAGTCTTCTCGGCGTGAAAGGGGCAAAGACCCACCCATCGCCGGCCCACCTTGCGCAGGGCCAAATGCTCACTCGCCAGCGCGACCGAGTCGGTGGCGGCCCGAACTCGAGCCACGTCCTCGTCGGCGATGCCCATAAGGGACGAGGGTATCTCCGCGAGGACGACGGCGGCGGGTGGCGAGCCCGACCCTCCCTCCCCCGCCCTGGCCCGACCTAGCCCTGCCGGATTACCGCTT
>JBPYFF010000433.1:0-3806 GCA_051984455.1 Acidimicrobiales bacterium
ATTTCAAGGATGGCGACACGATTTACATCGAGCCGTGGCGGGCGAAGCCCTTTCCTGTCATCAAGGACCTGGTGGTCGATCGCACCGCATTCGATCGAATCATCGAGGCAGGCGGGTTCATCACCGCCCCGACCGGTGGAGCGCCCGACGCCAACTCCATCCTGGTGGCGAAGCCCGATGTGGACAAGGCGTTCGACTCGGCCGCGTGCATCGGGTGCGGAGCGTGCGTCGCCGCTTGCCCGAACGCCTCGGCCATGCTCTTCACTGCCGCCAAACTGAGCCACCTCGGATCCCTGCCTCAGGGACAGGCGGAGCGCTATGGCCGAACTCTCGCCATGGTGGCCAAACAGGACGAGCTCGGATTCGGGACCTGCACCAACATCGGGGAATGCTCCGCGGTGTGCCCGAAAGAGATCCCCATGGAGACCATCGCCCGCATGAATCGCGACCTCATCAAAGCGTCGCTGAGGCGCAAGCGGCGTCGCTAGCGCCGTTCTTCCGCAACGCCCTACGCCGGCGGCTGCAGCCACTCCGTCCAGCCCACCCCCGTCCGGCCATCCCCGGCGGTGAACTGGCACAGCGCTCTCGGGAACCGGGACCGGCGGCCGTCGGGTGCCTCGAGCAGGATCGGTGCGTGGCCGGCCGGGGCGACGGTGAGTGACAGGTCTCCGACGGCCAGCTGGGCGGACGAGGGAAGCCCATCTTCACCAAGCGTCGTCTCGACCGACGCCGACGACACCTCGTTCTGGCCGACGTACCCGGTGGAGAAGCCGGGCGCAGTGACACCGTGGAACGGCGTTCCATCGACCAGCTGGCCGGCCGTCCAGCACCAGGGCAATACCCACCAATCACGAACTCCCCAGGAGTGGTCGCGTTGACCGGGGCCGGCGAAGGAAAAGCGGCCGTCGTCGAGCAGGATCTCGCCAGAGACGTGGCACGGCTGCTCATAGCGCGTCAAGACCGAGTAGGGGAATACCGGTCCTGATGCCTCCCATTCGAGGTCGAGGCCCACCGCGACCCGATCGCCCCGCTCGCCCCGGTAGGCATCGGCCGGATCCTCCAGCGCAACGGCAAACGCCTCCAGCCCGATCGACCAGTGGGAGTTCGGCTCCTCGCAATTGAGCGCGGACCACAGGCCCTCGCCCCTGACTTCGAGCGCCTTTCCGCGAGGCAGCTCGACCTCGTGGTCCCGGACGGCGACCACGGGCTGACCGGGCCGAACCAGGTAGGCCCAGTACCAGGCGACACCGAGGTTCGGGTACAGACCAAGCCGCACGTAGCCCCCGATCGAGGAGTCGGGGTCGGCGAAGTCGAAGTACCAGGACTCTCCCCACAGAGGTTCCGTCCCGGCGGAGTGCCGGCCCTCGTCCGCCGGACCCATGGACATGTGCCACCGTACCCGTGGCGGCCTGCGTCCCGCCGCTGGTAGACCGGTGATGTGGCCCGATTTTTGAGCGAGGCGTGGTTCGACGCCATGGCGGAATCGACTGGGCCACGGGGCGGAACGCCGGGCATCACCGTCCAGCAGGTGGTGACCGGCACCCCTGACGGAGACGTCCGCTATGCGGTAACCATCTCCGATGAGTGCGCCACGGTCCGTCCCGGTCAGGCGGCCAGGGCAGACGTGACCTTCACCGGGGATTATTCGACCGCGGTGGCAATCGCCCGGGGCGAACTGACCGCCCAGGCCGCCCTGCTGGCCGGACGTATCCGGGTCGCCGGTAACGTGGCGGCACTGATGACCCGCTCCGACCTCACGTACGACGATCTCATCCCGCCGGCGGTGCGAGCCGCCACGTCCTACTGATGGCCGGCTCGGGGCCCCGCGAGGGCGGCCGGCCGCCCGGCTGGTATGCCGACCCCGACCGGGCCGAAGCCATCCGGTACTGGAACGGCAGCCGCTGGACCGACCGCCGCCGGCCGTGGCCGGCGTGGTCCAAAGCGGCGAGCGCCCCCAGCACGGCCAGTCCGGCCCCGGCGACGGCGGCACGAGAAGGAACCACCGCCGGGGCCTCGTCCGAAGTCCCGTTGTCCGGGGGGACGCCGCAGAAAGGGTTCGAAGGCGGCGGGTTACCGCCTCGTGAACCTCCTCAGCCGGGAGGTGGCGGCGGTGGCGGCGGCGACTCCCGCCCGCCGGCGCCCTCACGGCGAAAGTGGTGGCTCATCGCGGGCATTGCCGTCCTCGCCGCCGCGCTCGTCGCGGTCGCGGGTGAAGCCCTGCGGCCGGTGTCGCACGGCCCTCGCGTGTTGACCGACACCGGGTTTGTGCAGCAGGCCAACGCGGCCTGCGCCAGCACCATCCCGGGCCTGCGGCCGCCGCAGAACGGTCCGTTTGGCACGACGATCACCCCCTCACAAGCGGCCGATCAAATCGATCACGCCGCCGTCGGCCTCGACGCCCTCGCCGGCCGGCTCCGGGCCCTTCCGGTCAACGCCGCCGACCGGCCCCACGTCGACGGCTGGCTCGACGGATGGGCGCGCTACACGGTTGCCGGTCGTGCCTACGCCAGCTTCCTGCGCCAGCACGGCAACAACGATCCGGGCCGCCTCCTCGACGACGGAGTCCGGCAGGCCCGCGTGGCCGACGACTTTTCCCTGGCCAACGGGCTCAAGAGCTGCACCTTCTCGTTCACGCCCCAGCCTGACCCGTCCACCGGGTTCTGAGCGGGCGCAGGCTACCCCGGCCTTGTTCGATCAGCTGCTCCGCCATCCGGGTGTGGTCGAGACGGTCGAACTGCGATCGCCGTTCGGGTTCATGGCCTTTCACGGCGGACTGGAAGGAGGGACGGAGACGGTCGCGGCTCGGGCGGCGGCACTGGCCGGTGCTTCTCTGTACACGGTCGTCCAACCACCCGACCTGGTCTGGCACGTGCCTTCGGCGCTCGTTTCGCCCGAGGACTCCGGCGAGCTGGCCCGATTCCTGGAGCACGTCGACGTGGTCGTCGCCGTGCATGGCTACGGCCGGCCCGGTCGTTCCCATGACGTCCTGGTTGGAGGGAGCAATCGCCGGCTGGCCGCTCATGTGGCCGCAGGGCTGCGGGCGCGGGGGGGCGAATTCACCATCGTCGATGACATCGATGCCATTCCCGCCGAGCTGCGGGGACTGCATCCCGACAATCCTGTGAACCGTCCCCGCGGCGGAGGCGTCCAGCTGGAGTTGCCGGCCCGGGCGAGGGGCGCGTCACCTTCCCCGCGCGACCGCGGCCAGATCTGCGCCCCGCCACCGCCCGTGATCGAGGCGCTCGCCGTCTCCGCCCTCAACTGGCGGGAGGCCTGGTCGCGTCCAGGGGCAGAACTCGGCCTGCTCGGGTAACCTCCGATGATCGCCTAGCTACGAGCGGAGGTACGAGCGTGGCCCTTGCCGAGGTGATCGACGACCACTTCCTGACCCGCTATCGGGCCCTTCTCGACGCCGAAGATGAGGCGTTCGACGAGCTCGCTCATGCGTTTGAGGAAGGGGACAGAGCCCACTTCGAAGAGGATCTCTCCGCCTGGAAAACCGCCATTCAGCGCAAGCTCGACTACCTGTACCGGCTGGGCGTAGTGGCCGCGCCGGTCGTCACCTGACAGCGACCAGCTAGCCGCCCAGCAACCCGAGGGCGTGCACGGTGTCGCGCTCCTCGATCAACTCGGCGACAGTGGCGTCGATGCGCTCACGGGAGAAATCGTCGATATCCAGCCCGGCCACGAGCCGAAACCGGCCCGCCTCCGTCGTGACCGGAAAACCGGAGACGAGGCCGTCGGGCACGCCGTAGTCGCCGCTAGAGGCAATGGCCCTGCTGACCCAGTCGTCGTCCGGAGACCCC
>JBPYFF010000434.1:0-24494 GCA_051984455.1 Acidimicrobiales bacterium
CGAGCCGGGCTTCGTCACCCATAAGGTGCAACAGGCCGTCGGTGATCCTCACCGCCTCGGCGCTGTCGGCGTTGAGCCCTGTTGCCTCGACGACGGCGCTCTCACACTTCACTGTCGTTGTCTCGGCTGTGTCCGATGGAGTGATTCCACAGGCCTGCCGGAGCGCCTCGGCGACCGGCCACCAGCCATTCGCCTCCCCGTACGGCACACATCGCCCCTCGAGCACCGTCGCGCCGTATTCCTGTCGGGCCGTCCGGGCCAGCTCTTCGGCCAGGCGGCTTTTACCGACGCCCGCTTCGCCCAGGAGGAGAACAAGATGGGCACGCTGCCGGGCGGTGCACGTGGCGAGCGCGTCACGAACGAGGGCGAGCTCCTGGTCTCGCCCAACCAGCTCTGCTCGCGCCCGACGGGGTCGGTAACCGGGAGGCGCCAGGGCCTCGACGGCCAACCAAGCGTCGACCAGCTCCTCCCGGCCCTTGGCGTGGACCGGACCAAGGGCGACGTAGCGAACCGCGTCGCGCGTCGCGGCCCAGGTTGCTGCTCCCACGATGACCTGTCCCGGTGACGCGGTCGTCTGCAACCGGCTGGCCACGTTGACGACGTCACCGGTCGCGGTGTACTCGCCTGCGCTCGGCGTTCCGACCAGCACTTCTCCACTGTTGATGCCGACTCGAAGAGAGAGATCGGCGAGGGAAGGATCTGCCTCGCGCTCGTTGCTCAGCCGCCGCTGCATCTCGAGCGCGGCGCGAACGGCTCGCTCGGCATCGTCTTCATGTGCGACAGGGGCTCCGAACAAGGCCATCATGGCGTCGCCGACGATCTTGTCGACGCGCCCGCCGTACGCGGTCACCGGCACCGCCAGCTCGGCGAAGCATCGGTCCAGCATGGCTTTCACCTGCTCGGGATCGCGATGCTCCGAGAGACGGGTGAAACCGACCAGATCGGCAAAGAGCACGGTGGCAATGCGTCGCTCATCGGCAGGTGAGAACCGCGGGCGGCCGCATTCGGGGCAGAAACGTGCTCCATCGGGGAGGGCGCTGCCACAGGTGCCGCACAACACAGGTCAAGCGTAGAGGCCAAACCGCCAGTTCCACACATTCGAAATCGTCGCTCACCCGCGTCAATCGAAGCGCAACTCCGGCTCTCCCTTGCTGACGATCAGCGTCGCGGGCAGTCCGAGCAGATCGACCGGATCACGACGTAGTCCTTCGGCTCGCACTCGAACGACTTCGCCTTTGTGAGAACCGGTCACGAGAGCCAAGTCGAGTTGCATGTCCGCGCGCGACGGCGCGGAAACGACCTCGATGACCAAAACCTCGTAACTTCCGTCAGTGAGCCCGATCACCCTGAAAGCCTTGCAAATCAAGGGTTTTTCGTCGAGCCAAAAATGAAAGGCCTTCTCGTTCAAGGGAAATGCTTGACCTTCACGCCGAAAACCTCTTTCATTGCAGGCAACTTCCCCGACAGCCAGGAGGTGGCGGTGAACAGATCAGAGCTCGTCGACTCGGTCTCTTCGCAGACCGGGCTCGACAAGCGTCATTCCGAAGGCGCGGTCATGGCCTTCATCGATTCGGTGATAACCGAGGCCAGATCCGGCAACAGGGTGTCGATCTTTGGATTCGGGACCTTCACGCCAACGTCTCGGGCAGCCCGGACCGGTCGAAACCCGCAGACGGGTGCTCCCGTCAAGATCGCAGCATCGAAGAGCGTGCGGTTCGCACCCGCTGCCGCCTTCAAGTCGGCCCTGAACAGCAAGGGCCCGGTCAAGAAGGCGGCTGCGAAAGCGCCGGCGAAGAAAGGAGCATCCGCCAAGAAGGCGGGCGCATCCAGGTCAGCGTCGGCGAAGAAATCGGCCAAGAAGGCCACCAAGTCGGCCAAGAAGTAGCAATCGGAGGCTCACCACCATGACACCTGTCAAGAAATCGACCACTCGGAGACCAACAACAAGACGCCGGACAGCTGCGGCTGCCACCAGATCTCCGGCGAGACGAACGGCCGCTGCCGCCAAGACGACAAAGCGAACCACGGCCCGGAGGACTGTGAAGCGGTCGACCGCGGCGAAGGCTGCGGTCAAGCGCACGACCGCGTCGGCGAGGAAGTCGACGGCCAAGAAGACCACGGCGCGCAAGAGCACCGCCAAGAAGGCGCCGGCGAGGAAGTCGACCGCCAAGAAGACCACGGCGCGCAAGAGCACCGCCAAGAGGACCACGGCGAAGCGGACCGCTTCTTCCTAGGTGTTCACCGGTAGCTCACCCGGTCGAGCCCGCTGAGCCTCGCGGGTGCGAGCGAGGCTCGGGGGATCGCTGGGTGGACTGGCGGTGACGGCTACAGGTCCGTCAACAGCTTGAACCCTTCGCCAGCTGCAAAGCCAGCGCGGCCTCCGTGATCAGCGAGTTCTTCCACGATCCGGGATCGGAACCGGTTGATCTCGCGCTCGGCACCAGGGTCGGGGATGTTCATCGTCGAACGCAGCTGGCTGCGGTGGGCGAGGAGCGCGGTCACCTTGGTTTCGGCGAAGCCGGCGACGTCTTCGACATGATCGAGCTCCTCCGCCTCAAAGAGGAGGAGGGCGCCGGGACGGTGCGGTGTCAGCTCCTGTTCGGGGAAGAAGTGCGGATCGCGTGCAGCAACCACGCCGTCCGTCACCAGGAAGCCGGCACTGCGATGGTCCGGATGCAGTCGGTAGCGTCGCCACGGGTCATGGCCGAGGACAACGTCGGGGCGGACCTTGCGGATCCAGTACGCCACCTGCCAGCGTTGGGGAAGCCCCGCTTCGAGTTCGCCATCCGGCCACCCCAGGAAGGTGACGTCACCGTGGCCACCCAGTGCGCGGGATGCGGCCCTCTGCTCTTCCTGTCGCACCGCGACGAGTGTGCCAAGATCGGTGTTCGGGTCCCACGACCCCTTGCTGCCATCGGTGCACACCAGGTGATGCAGGCGGCAGCCGCTCGCTGCCCACTTCGCCAGCGTGGCGCCGCATCCGAATTCGATGTCGTCCGGATGAGCACCGACCGCGAGCGCGGTCTGAGGCGTTGGCAGGTTGCTGGTCGGCTCGACCGGCCTGGCCTCCTCAGACGGGCGTCGACACGACGCCGAGATCGGTTGGCAGATCCACATCCCAGCTGAGCCTCGACGCCCTCACGATGCGAAGCGGGAGTCCAAGGCGGCGGCTCTCTGCCACGTGCCGGGCAAACGAGCCCGGGCCGTAGGAGAAGACGAAGTCGTGGTGGACGGGTAGTCCGACCACATTGGTGCCATCCTCCCGCCGATCAGGAACGAGCGTGACGCCCCGGAAACGACCGACCCACGAGAGGTCGGTGGCGAGCGGCAGGTCGGCGTGCGCCACGGTGACATGACGAACTTCGAGCCGGGCCAGGTGCCGCACACCATGTTCGACCGCGCGGTTCAAGCCCTGCCCCGGGCCCCAGATGACGAGGGCGCCCAGGCTGCGCGCCCAGTCGGCGACCTCCCGGTCGTCGCAGACCACCGCGACGGGCAGGGAGCCGGCCGCCCTCACCACGCCCGTCGCCATGGCGCGGGCCAGCGCGACGCGGCTCGCGGGAGCGAGCGCCTCGGCCAGACGGACCTTTGCGTCGGCGAACGCTTTGACGGGCACGAGCACCGCGTAGGGCCCCAGGTGGAGTGGATCAGGGGGGTACCCGCTCCCGGCCACGAGCGCCGATGCCACCAGTAGATGATACGGCCGGTCGGAGCTTGCCGGCGGCGGCATGATCGAGCCATGACCACACCCTGGTCATCCAGCAGTCGCACCTGGACCGTGCTCGGGACCCTGGCCTCGCGTCGGCGAAGCATGGTCGACCAGGCAGGGTTGGTGATGCCCTTCGGCCGATGCTGGTCCCTCGACTGGTGGATCGGTGCCGATGACCGGTGGCACGTTCCTTCCCACGATGCGGCCGTTCGTCAGCACCTGATGCACGGCACGCCGGTGGTAGAGACGGCAATACGGGTCCCCGGCGGTGACGCCATCCATCGCACCTATGGCGTCCTCGCTCCTGGGTCCGAGGATCTGCTCGCGGTGGAAATCGAAAACCGCAGCCGCCTTCCCTTCGCGGTTGCGCTCGCCATCTGCCCTGGACGCGTTGAGAGCATCCATCACGACGATCGCATCGTGACGATTGACCGGCGGGCCGCGCTGGTCCTACCCGGGCCACCACGCCTCACCGCCGCCACGACCGGATCCAGCCGCGATCTGGCCGGCATGGTGCAGTCGGGACGTGCGTCCCCCGGTCCTCTGGGATCGGTACGCGACCCGACTGGCAGGGCGCAGGCGGCTTTGCTGTATCCCCTGGCGCATGGCGCCACCATGAGATTCGTCATCGTGGACGGCTCCGCCACCACCAGCGTTCTGCGGGTCCCATCCGCCGCCAATGTGGCCCGAGGCTGGCAGGCCCAAACCCGCCGGGGCATGCGGCTCCAACTCCCCGGAGGTGCGCTCGCCGACGCCACCGCTGCCAACCGCCGCTTCCTGTACCTCTTTCACGACGACGTCGTCGCCCTCGACCGTTACGGGTTCCACGACGACGCCGCCCGGATCCTGGCGGAGCAGCCGTTGAGCGGCGGTATCGCCCTGTGGACCCTGGCCGAGCATTGGCGTCTTACCGGCGATGACGACCTTGTCCGTGTGATGGCGCCGGCGATCGCTCGTGCCGCCAGAGAGCTCGAGCGCCGCCGACACCGGCGGCGGCGGACGTCCGACCCCGAGTCGCGGGGACTGGTCGAGCCTTCCTACGCGGGCAACTTTTGGGCCTTGCGGGGGCTGATGGACGCGGCGCTGCTGCTGGCTGCGATGGGACAGGATCGGGCGGCGGAGGCCACGACTGATGCCGCCCACGCGCTCAAACGGGACCTCGACGCGTCCCTCGCCATCGTCGCCTCACGCCTCGGCTCCGTCGCCGTCCCGGCCGGACCACACCGCCCGGTCGACGCCGCCTGCGTGGAGTCCCTGGTCGCCCTGGCCCCGCTGCGGCTTTACGACCCGACCGACCCGGCCATCTCAGCAACGGTCCAGGCGGCCAACGACCACCATCGCGTCGGTGATGCCGGCTCGCCCGTCCTCCCGGAGCACGCACTCCTGCTCGCCGCGGTTGATCTCGAGCGAGATGATCGACGCGCGCTGGCATGGCTGTCCCGCCTGCTTGATCGGGCCAGTTCCACCTGGACGTGGCCGCCCCGGGACGGAGATGGCCACGACCAACGAGCTGCAGGCGGATTCTGCTCGTTGGTGCGCGACCTGATGGTCCGCGACGTTCCGGGGGGGCTGGCGATGTGCACCGTCCTGCCGGGACAGTGGCTGGGTCACAGCCTGGAAGTACACGACGCGCCTGTCCACGCCGGCGTCCTGTCGTTTGCCGTCCGCTGGCACGAAGACCGGCCCGCCTTGCTCTGGGAGTTGCGCAACCGGCGCCCCGGCCGGCCGGTCAGACTGACGGCGCCCGGCCTCGACCCGGACTGGCACTCGGATGAGCCGGCCGGGGACGCCCTGCTCGGACGGCGCTGAAGAGGGGCTCGAGTGCGCCCGCGATAGGTTGGCGCTGACATGCGCATCGCAGTTGGGACTGACGAGCGGACGGCACTGACAGAGTCCATCGCGGCGAAGCTTTCCGCTGACGGCCATGACGTGTTGGTCGTGGCCGACGGCATTGCCTGGCCTGAGGCCGGTCGTGCCGTCGGCGCCGCGATCGTCGACGGGCGAGCCGACTTCGGCGTCGTGTGCTGCTGGACAGGAACGGGCGTCTCGATTGCCGCCAACAAGGTGCCCGGGATCCGGGCGGCGTTGTGCACCGACGCGGAGACGGCCCGCGGTGCTCGACGCTGGAATGATGCCAATGTCCTGGCGATGGGACTGCGCCTGACATCCCCCGACGTGGCCAGCGAGATGCTGGACGCCTTCCTCACGACCCAACCGGACGAAACCGAGCGGGACAACATCGCCCGCGTTGCCGGCATGACACCCGGCATTGCCGGCATGACACAGCCATGACGGCGGTGGCCGGCATCCGGCTGACCGAGTGGACGAGCTGCGGCGGCTGCGCCGCCAAGTGGGGCGCGGCCCCGCTGAACGCCATGGTGAGGAACCTGGCCGGGGCCGGCGACGCTTCCCTGCTTGTCGGCTTGGCCCCTTTTGATGACGCCGCCGTCTATCGGCTCACCGAGGAACTCGCCCTGGTGTCGACGACGGACTTCTTCCCTCCCCTTGTTGACGACCCTGGTGACTTCGGAGCGATTGCCGCCGCCAACGCATGCTCTGACGTCTTTGCCATGGGGGGGCGGGTGGTGCTCGCCCTCAATGTCGCCGCCTTTCCCGAACGGATGCCGCCCGCGGCGATCGAGGCCATCCTGTCGGCGGCGGCCGAGGTCGTGGCGGATGCCGGGGGAAGCATCGCCGGAGGCCACACCATTCGGTCGGAAGAACCGATCTTCGGTCTCGCCGTGCAAGGCATCGTCCATCCCGACCACGTCTGGACCAAATCCGGTGCGCGGCCCGGCGACGTGCTGCTCCTTTCCAGGCCGCTCGGGAGTGGCATCGTGCTTGCCGGTGGGAACGCCGCCGCCAAGGCCGCGGCGATCGCCCACATGCGGCGGCTCAACCGGCCGGCCTTCGAAGCCCTTTCGACGCTGGACGGCGACCCACACGCGGTCACCGATGTCACCGGCTTTGGTCTGCTCGGTCACGGCTGGGAGATGGCGGAGCGCTCCGGGGTCGGCCTCAGCTTTGACGCCGCTTGCCTCCCTCTGTACGACGGTGCACTGGTGGCTGCAGAAGCAGGCACCCGCACCGGTGGTGACGCCCGCAACCGTGCTCACCTGGCCGGCCACGTCGACTCCTCCGCCCCACCCGGCATCGAGGCACTGGCCTACGATCCCCAGACATCGGGCGGCTTGTTGGTCGCGGTGACCCGTGAGGACGGGGCCAGGCTTTCAGACGCCGGATTCGTGGCGATCGGCGAAGTCGCCCGGGGTCGACCCTCAGTGTCACTGCGGGGTTGACGGCGGGCGGATAGCGTCGACGCGGTGGTCGGGGCGAACGGCACCGGAAAGGCGATCACTGCGGCGAAGACGACCGCGAAAACACCGGGCGGCAAGGTGCGAGTGTCCAGTTCCGTTGCCCCCACGCTCGCCCTCGAACGTCAGTTGTGGGCCGACGGTCACGACATCGTGGTCGGGATGGATGAGGTCGGACGGGGCGCGTGGGCAGGACCCCTGATGGTGGGCGCCGCCGTCCTGCCCCGGGATCGCAGGGTCTACAAGGTCCGCGACTCCAAGATGCTGCTGGAAAACGAGCGGGAGCGGCTGTTCGAGCGCCTGGCCGAGTGGTGTGTCGCCTGGGCAGTCGGCGGGGCCAGCCAGGGGGAATGCGACGAGCTGGGCATGTCGGAGGCCCAGCGGCTGGCCGCCCGGCGGGCGATCGACGGCCTCGGCCTCACCCCCGATCGGGTGCTGGTCGATGGCAAGTGGGACTTCGTCGGCACCGGCCGCACCATACGGATCGTGAAAGGCGACGTCACCTGCCTCTCCATCTCGACTGCGTCCGTGCTCGCCAAGGTCACGCGCGATCGGATCATGCGGGCGGAAGCGCCCAACTTTCCTGGCTACGACTTCGAGCTCAACAAGGGCTACCCGTGCCCCCGCCACAAGATGGCGTTGCAGGCCTTCGGACCCACGTCGATCCACCGGCGCACCTGGGTCTTCATGGACCATCTCCCCTGGATCGGGATGCGGGTCTTCCGGCCTGGCCAGCCCACGCTGTTCGACCGGCCCGAGGCGGGGGCGGACGCCGGGCAGTGGTAGGTCCTGACGCGAACCGGCCGGGCGGCCCCCCCGAGTCCACCCGGCCGGTTCTCCCAGCGACTGACAGGCCGTGAGGCTAGCCGCTCGCGGCGACCGGCGGCTCCTTTGGCAGGCCCAACACACGCTCACCGACGATGTTCTTCATCACCTCATCCGTGCCACCCGCGACTCGCACGCCCGGCACCCCGAGGACCAGCTCTGACCAGGCGTAGGTCCCCCACTCACCCGTGTCGGCAGTCAGCCGGAGACCGAGGGCGCTGGTGAGAAAGCTCGAGATGCGCCGGAGGTTGTTGGTCATCGACAGCTTGGCGATCGACATTTCCGGACCGGGCAGCTGGCCGGCCTTGATCTTCTCCATCGCCCGAAGGTTGGTGTACCTGGCGACGTTGGCATGGATCCAGATGTCGGCGATCTGCTGACGCAGGACCGGGTCTCCGGCTCGGCCCAGATGGTGGACGAGCTCCATCAGCCGGCTGGGCCCGATCCCGGCGACACCCGCGCTCCCGCCGCCGATCGCGGCCCGTTCGTTCATCAGGGTCGTGAGGGCTACCGTCCAACCCTGGTTGACGTCTCCCAACCGGTGATCATCAGGCACGCGGACATCGTTGAAGAACACTTCGTTGAATGACGCTCCGCCCGTCATCTGCCGGAGCGGCCGCACTTCCACGCCGGGGGCGTGCATGTTGACGACGAAGCCGGTGAGACCCTTGTGCTTGGGAAGGTTGGGGTCGGTCCGGCAAATGATCTCGCCGATATCGCTGTATTGCGCACCCGAGGTCCAGACCTTCTGACCGTTCACGATCCACTCGTCACCGTCGCGGTCAGCCCGTGTTTGAAGGGATGCCAGGTCGCTGCCTGCACCGGGCTCGCTGAACAGCTGACAGCCGATGATCTCGCCCCGGTACAGGGCGCGAAGGTAGGCGTCCTTCACGTCCGGGGTGGCATGGGCCAGGATGGTCGGGGCAACCATGCCGAGGCCAATGCCGAAGGGAGCGGAGGACGGGGTGTCGTAGCGGGCCTGGAGCGACTGCCACAGCCGTTCGTAGCCGGCCGCCAACTCCCGGCCGCCGTACTGGCGTGGGCCGGTGATCCATCCGAACCCGGCGTCGAACACCTTCTGACGCCAGCGCTTGGACTCTTCCACATCGGCCAGTTCTTGTTCCCGGCTCCGCTCGGTGAACAATCCGACCTTGTCGGAGCCCTCACCCCAGACGGTCTCTTCGTCGACCCGCAGCTTGGCGTTGGCCTCGAGAAAGGCGAACGCCTCTTCCCGGAAGCCCGCCTCCGTCACGGATTCCGCCATCGACGGCCTCCGCTCGTCACTGACACGGCCGTCACCATAGAAGACGCGACCCGCGGGGTCCAATACCACGGTAGGTTCGGCCGATGACGCGCCGTCAAGCCCTCCTGCTTCGAGCCTTTGCTGTCTGGACCGTCTATATCTGGCTGACTCGCATGTGGACCATCTGGCACGATCACACCCGGGGCCATGGCGTCGGCTTCAAGACCGTGCACACCGTCCTCGCCGTCGTCTCCATCGCCTTCGCCGTCGCCGCCTGGCGGGTGGTCACCAACATCCAGCGCAAACAGGTAGTTCGATACCCGAACTAGTCGGGCTACAGTAGGGGCACCAATGTCGAGAGCCCCCACCAGAGCCACCAAAACGTCGGATGCGCTTCGCACCCTTGTCCGTATCGCCCGCACCCTGGAGCATGCCTGCACCGAGTTGACGTTGCCCCAGTATCGGCTGCTGGCCATGGTCGCGAAGGGTGACCGGCAGGCCACCCAGCTCGCCGGCCGGCTGGCGCTGTCGAAGCCGACGATCACCGCGGTGGTTGACGGCCTGGTGGAGCGGGGGCTGTTGAGCCGCTCGGTCGTCGCCGGCGACCGCAGGGCCTTCGACCTGACCCTGACCGGCGCCGGTCGGGAGGCGCTCGAGGCCACGGAAGCCGCAATGGCGGAGCGGCTCTGGCGACTCCTGGATCGCTGTGACGATCCCGAGCTTGCCATGGCCGGCCTCGCCGAGTTCAGCCAGGCGCTTGACGCCGTCGTCGCTGAGCGCTTGGCGGAAAGCGGCAAGTGATCCGGCTGCGGCACAGATCGGTACAGGAGTCGCAGGTTTCGGCGTCGCCGGAGACGGGCTGGATCAGGCGGCTCTTGCCGTTCTTGCGACCGCACCGGCGCAACATCGTGATCGCCTTCGGGGCCGCAGGCATCGGGAGCGGCATCGCTGCCCTCACGCCCGCGGTCGAGCGGCAGATCGTCGACAACGTCATCCTGCAGCACCATTCTCCGCTCGCCCCGTGGTTGATCGCACTTGTGGTCGCCGGTGTTATCACCTTTTGCGTCGCCTACGTGCGGCGCTTTGTTGGAGGGCGGGTCGCCCTCGACGTCCAGTACGACCTCCGCAACGCCATCTACGACCAGTTGCAGCGGCTCGACTTCGCCCGACACGACGAGATGCAGACCGGGCAGCTGGTCTCTCGGGCCAACTCCGACGTCGGCCTGCTTCAGGGTCTGTTGTCGTTCCTGCCGATCATGAGCGGAAACCTGGTCCTGCTGGTCTCCTCGGTCATCATCATGTTCATTTTCTCGCCCGAGCTGACGCTGGTCAGCCTGGTCGTCGTACCGCTGGTGGGCCTGGTCGCCCTCCGCATGCGTTCGAAGATCTTTCCTGCCTCATGGGACGCGCAGCAGAAGGCGGGAGAAGTCGCCGGCGTCGTCGACGAGGGCGTCAGCGGCGTACGGGTCGTCAAGGGGTTCGGCCAGGAACAGCGGGAGCTCGAGCGGCTTGTCGAGAGCGCCGATCGAATGTACGGATCGCGCATGCGGGGGGTCAGGCTTCAGGCCCGCTACCAGCCCACCCTCCAGGCGCTGCCCGCGTTGGGTCAGGTCGCCATCCTCGCCTTTGGTGGCTGGCTCGTCATCCAGCACGAGATCACGCTCGGGACCTTCCTCGCCTTTTCCACCTATCTCCTGCTGATGGTTTCGCCGGCGCGAATGCTGGCCGGACTTCTGGCGGTGGCCCAGCAGGCCCGCGCCGGAGCGGAGCGCATCTTCGACCTGCTGGACTCCGTTCCTGTTGTCAAGGAGAAGTCCGGCGCAGACGAGCTGCCGTCCCTTCGAGGTGACATCAGCTTCGATCACGTCACCTTCGGCTACTTGCGGTCCGATCCGGTTCTCGATGGCTTTGACCTTCACGTCGCACCGGGCGAGACCGTCGCGCTGGTAGGCGCGTCGGGCTCGGGGAAGTCGACCGTCGCCCTGATCTTGCCCCGGTTCTACGACGTGCAGGGCGGGGCCGTACGTCTCGACGGTGCCGACGTTCGCGACGTGACCCTCAATTCGTTGAGGCGTCAGATCGGCGTGGTGTTCGAGGAGAGCTTTCTCTTCTCTGACACCGTACGAGCCAACATCGCTTACGGGCGACCGGAAGCCACCGATGCCGAGGTGGAGACGGCCGCTCGGGCCGCCGAGGCTCATGAATTTGTCACCGCCCTTCCTGATGGCTACGACACCGTGGTCGGTGAGCGCGGGCTGACCCTGTCGGGCGGACAGCGCCAGCGCATCGCCCTCGCCCGGGCTCTCCTCACCGATCCACGCGTGCTCATCCTCGACGATGCCACCTCGTCAGTCGACGCCCGCATCGAGGAGGAGATCCACGCCACCCTGCGACGCGTCAAACAAAACCGCACCACTCTTCTGGTCGCTCACCGTCGTTCCACCCTGCGGCTGGCCGACCGTATCGTCGTCGTGGACCGCGGGCGGGTGGTCGACGCCGGCACCCACACCGAGCTGCTGCGCCGCTGCCGTTTGTACCAGCGACTCCTTGCCGGTCCCGGCGACGATGCCGAAGGCGTGGATGGAGAAAATGCCCCGCCCGATGACATCACGCCGGCCGCGTGGCGGCCCGCCGCTGGCAACGGCGGGGGGCCCGTGCCGGTTCCTGCCCTCAACAGCACGCGAGTCCTTCTCGGCGCCGGCCTCCGCGCCGGCGGCGGGGGCGGCGGGGCCAACGGCTGGGTTGGAGCCTTGCCACCTACTCCCGAGTTGCTGGCCAGGGTCGAAGCCCTGCCGCCCGTTCGCGACGAACCGGATGTCGATGTCGCAGCCGAGGCGCGGCACGAGTCGACCTTCACCCTGCGGAGGTTCTTGAGGCCCTATCGCTGGCCCCTCCTGGCCGGGCTCATCCTTGTCATCCTCGACGCTCTTGCCACCCTCGCCGGGCCTGCGCTGATCCGGCAGGGCATCGACCAGGGGGTCGTCAAAAGCTCGACTTCGGCCCTGCTGGCGGCTTCGCTGATCTTTCTGGCGGTGACCATCGGCGACTGGATCGACTCGATCGCCCAGACCTTCGTCACCGGCCGAACGGCTGAGCGACTCCTCTTTGCCCTCAGGGTGCGGATATGGGCCCACCTCCAGCGGCTATCGATCGATTTTTATGACCAGGAGATGGCGGGTCGGATCATGACCCGCATGACAACGGACGTCGAAGCCCTCTCGAACCTGCTGCAAAACGGGCTTATCACCGCGGTCGTCAACGCCTTCACCTTTCTCGGCGTCGGCATCGTGCTCGTCCGGATGAACTGGCAACTCGGTGCCACCACGCTCGTGGTCGTGGTACCGCTGCTTATCGCCACCTTGGCCTTTCGGCGGTTGTCGGCCCGGGCCTACACCACGGCCCGTGATCGCATCGCTGTCGTCAACGCCAACCTGCAGGAGAGCCTGTCGGGGGTGCGGGAGTCGCAGGCGTTCGTGCGCGAGCGCCATAACGAACGGGAGTTCCGGACGCTTTCCGGGTCGTACCTGCACGCCCGGCTGCGCGCCCAGAGACTCGTCGCGCTGTACTTCCCGTTCGTCGAATTTCTTTCCGACGTGGCAGACGCGGTCGTACTCGGTGTCGGCTCGGTCCTCATCGCCAATGGCTCGCTGACGCCGGGCGGGCTCATCGCGTTCGTGCTGTACATCGATCTGCTGTTCTCACCCATCCAGCAGCTGTCGCAGGTCTTCGACTCCTACCAGCAGGCTCGCGCCTCCATGGCGAAGATCAACGAGCTCATGCAGATCGAGACGCTCACGCCGCCCGCCCCCGATTCGGTCGACCCGGGGCGCATCGCCGGCTCTATCAAGTTGCGCGGCGTCCACTTCCGGTACCCGTCCGTGCCGGGCGGAGCGGAAGCTCTTCGGGGCGTCGATCTGCACATCCCGCCGGGCCAAACTGTCGCCCTTGTCGGCGAGACGGGGGCAGGCAAGTCGACCGTTGTCAAGTTGCTCACGCGGTTCTATGACCCGACCGGTGGGGCCGTCCTTATCGACGGGAGAGATCTACGGAGCCTCGACCTCGGCGCCTACCGCCACCAGCTTGGCTACGTGCCGCAGGAGGCGTTTCTCTTCTCGGGCACCATCCGGGACAACGTCGCCTACGGCCATCCGGATGCGAGCGACGCGGAGGTGGAAAGGGCCGCTCGTGCCGTCGGCGCCCACGACTTCATCGCCGGCCTTCCCGGCGGCTACCTGCACGTCGTCACCGAGCGCGGCCGGTCACTGTCGGCCGGGCAGCGACAGCTGATCGCGCTGGCGCGGGCGCAGCTGGTCGATCCCGCCATCCTGCTCCTCGACGAGGCGACCTCCAACCTCGACCTGGCCACCGAAGCGCGGGTGTCACGGGCCATGGGCGTCGTCGCCAGTGGCCGGACCACCGTGCTGATCGCACACCGGCTCCCGACCGCCCGCAACGCTGACCGCATCGTCGTGCTCCACGATGGCCGGGTTGTCGAGGACGGCACCCATGAGCAGTTGATCGTTCGGGGTGGCCGCTACGCCGCCATGTGGCGCGCCTTCGCGGTCGGAGAGGACGAGGAGCAGGAGAAGGCCGCCTCGGCCTAATGATCCAGCCGCCTCGGCCTGATGATCCAGCCGCCTCGGCCTAGCCACCCATCGCCTCGGCCCACAGCCGGGTGGCGGCGACAGCCACCATGTCGACGCAGGCGTCGACGCTGAGCAGGGTCGCATCGATCATCAGGTGGTAGAGCGTCACGTCGGCCGCGTCCCGGCCATAGAGCCGGCGGATGTACAGGTCACGGGCACGGTCTGTCTCGCCCTGGCGGTCGCGCGCCGTCGCCTCGTCGATGCCTTCAATCGCCATCGCCCGGGCTCGCCGGCGCTCGGCCGGCCCATCGAGTCGCACGTGCAGCACCGCCGGGCGGTCGGCCAGCACGACGGCCGCGGCCCTTCCAAGCACAACGGCCCCGGTTGTCGTCTCCAGCTTGTCGAGCATCTCGTCCGACTCTCGTCGGAGCTTCTCCTCCCGGTCGAGGGTCTCCAGGTCCGGTACCGGGGTGCCCAGCACCGAGGGCAGCCGGGCCAGGTAGAGCAGCAGCTTGCTCGTGGGAGCGGCGCTGCGCTCGGTCTCATGAAGTCCCTCGCCACTGGTCGCCACTTCGTGCGCCAGAGCAACCGAGACGAACCGGTCGACGAAGGGGACGCCGAGCCGGTCGGCCAGACGAGGCGCGATGAGGCTTCCGGCGGCACCGTACGTCGCAGAGATGGTGACCACACCGGGCATGTGCGGCGGAGCATACGCTCTCGCCGGCCGGCCGCCTCAGGCGAGCGCACCCGCCTGCACGTCCAGCGCCAGGGTCAGGCACCGGCAGCCGCCGCCCGCCTTCAAGAACTCGCTCACCGGCGCGACCACGACATCGAAACCCCATCGTTCCAGCTGGGCACCGACGCGCCGCGGGCAGTGCGGCATCACGACGGTGGTCCCCACGACCACCGAGTTGGCGCTGAGGGCCACAGTCTCCTCCGCCTCGAGTACGAGCGGTTCGGGCACGAGTGCTTCCATGACCTTGGCGCCGTAGCGGTCCCAGCCGAGCGGCGCCACCATCGCCCTGCGGTCGTCGAGCGGGCAGAACGTGAGGTCGAGGTGGTACAGCCGCTCGTCGACCAACTCGATCGACCGCACCGCCGACCCCGTCAAGCGAGACAGGTAGGCGTGGGAAGCCGCGTCCGACCGGAAGCGGTAGGCGGCAACCAGCACGTCGGCAAAAGGCAAGGCGTCGCCGGCACCCTCCTGGCAGACACCAAGGGGGAGCTCGGCCACCTCGTAGCCGTGCCGGGAAAACCAGGCCACGTCAAAGGGCGTCTCCCCCTGTCGCTCGGGATGCCGGAAGCGCGACGGGATGAACTGGCGCCCGTTGGTCAGGCCGGCGTTGGCGGTGAAGACCAGGTCCGGCCAGCCCTCCTCGGGCGGCAGGGTTTCCACGACTGCGCCGGCAGCGCGAAGGGTAGTCGCCAGGTTCTCCCATTCCTCCTTTGCCCGATCGATGTCCGCCTCAACCTCCCGGTGCATCCACGGGTTGATCTCGTACATCACACCGAAGTAGTCCGGCGGGCACATGAGAAAGCGCCGGCCCCACGGAAGGGCGCTCACTCGCGCACCAATTGCTCCACGAGGCCGGAGGCGAACAGGCCCACGTCGGTCACGATGCCGAGGGCCTGATGGCTGCCGCGGTCGGTCAACTTGGTCACGACCGCCGGATTGATGTCGACGCAATAGGTTTCCACCCACGCCGGCAGGAGGTTGCCGGTCGCGATGGCGTGCAGGGTCGACGCCAGCATGAGGGCGACGCCCACCCCCGGGAGCACGTACCGCATGGCATCGGCCGCCTCCACCACGTTGGCGTACACATCGGGGAGGGGACCGTCATCCCGCACCGACCCACCCAGCACGAAGGGGACGCCCCGTTTCACGCACTCATACATCACGCCACCATCGATGTAGCCCTTGTCGACCGCAGCCGCGATCGAACCGTAGCGGCGGATCTCGTTGATCACCCGGACGTGGTTGCTGTGGCCGCCTTCTGCCGGCAGGCCGCCTCGGACCGGCACGCCGAGCGAGGTGCCCATGACGTTCGACTCGAGGTCGTGGGCTGCGAACCCGTTGCCGGCGAAGAGCAGGTCGATCCATCCTTCCCGGATAAGCGTCGCCACCGATGGGCCGGCGCCGGTGTGGATGACCGCCGGCCCGCAGACCGCCAGAACCTTGTAACCGCCGTCCTTTGTGCGGCGGATGCGGTCGCCGACCTCGCGCACCAGGAGGTCTTTCGGCTTCTCGGATGAGACGTCGGAGATCATGAACTCAAAGGGTGTGTGGCCGCGTGGTCGCTCCGGTGGGGCCACCCTCACTCCCTCGGTGCCAACGACGACCAGGTCCCCTGCCTTGACGCGGTGCATTGGCACGGCGCGGAGCCGCCTGTCCTCGCGGTAGACGAGCCCGCAGTCCATCTCCGGGATTTCGACGTGCACCCATCTTCCGTCGATGCGGACCGAGGTGGGCAGGTTCGTCGTCGAGTAGAACCCGGCCGGCAGGACTCCGTCACGGTCGGCCGAAACAAGTTCGGCATCGTTGGCATGGATGCGGTTGGCACCCTGCAGCTGCAACTCGTCGAGCAGGGTCGCCACCACGTCCGGATCGTCGGCGATCACTTCCAGCCGGCAATGCGACGGATCGGCGTTGGTCTTGCCAATTTCAACCTCGAGAATCCGGTAGTCCGCGCCGGCCGCGAGGATGATGTCCATGACCTTGGCCAGGATCAGGGAATCGATGATGTGTCCTTCGATCTCCACGATCTCGCTGACCGGCATGGAAGGCAAGCTAACGCAGCCGGTACGCTGCCGCGACCATGGGTCAGCCCATCACGGTGACAGAAAGACCGACCAGGCAGCAGGGCGTCGTTCGCTTTGAGATCAACCGGTCGCTGACCGGAATGGGCCATGAGCGCTACTTCGCAGACGACGTCGCAACGGGGGATCGTCCGCCCGACGTGCTGGCCCGGCGGCTGTTCGAGCACGGAGGCGTCAAGGCCGTCCACATCTACAGCAACGAAGTGACCATCGAACTGGAACCGGGCGCGTCCAGCGACGGCCTGAGAGAGGTCATCGAACGCCTCTACATCCACTACCTGCCCGGCGTGAGTCCATCGATCCCCGAGAGCTGAGAGGCAGCCGCTTCCCGGAATAGTTAGCACTGCGAAAGAAATTGGGTATACTGATGGCAGTGCAGAAGTCAGTAGAGATCCCGGTGCTTCCGAGCCAGCTCCGGCTGGCGGTGATGAGGTTGGCCCGTCGGCTCCGGCAGGAGTCGGTCGGCGACATCACCCAGTCGCAGCTGTCGGCCCTCTCGGTCGTGGACCGCGAGGGCCCCCTTTCGCTCGGTGAGCTGGCTGACATCGAGCGGGTCGCGCCACCGTCGATGACCCGCATCGCCGCCCGGCTCGAGGAGCAGGGCTGGGTCGTTCGAACGGTCGACGCCACTGACCGTCGAGTTGCCCGGCTGCGCATCAGCGATAGCGGCCGGGCTCTGCTGAAAGAGACCAGGACCCGGAGGGACGCGTACCTGGCCAGCCGTCTGCGTAGTCTGCCGTTCGAGGATCTTGAGGTCCTCGGGCGCGCCCTCCCGCTGCTGGAACGCCTGGCGGGGAGCGAGTGACCCGGGTCAAGGCCTACACCTCCGGTACCTTCCGCTCGCTCAGGGTCCGCAACTACCGGCTGTACTTTTACGGCCAGCTGGTATCGACCAGCGGAACCTGGATGCAGACGCTGGCCGTTGGCTGGCTGGTTCTCCGCATCACGAAGAGCGGCTTTGACGTCGGCCTCGTCACCGCTCTCCAGTTCCTGCCGATGCTGTTGATCAGCAGCTATGGCGGGGTCATCGCCGACCGCCGTGACAAGCGCAAGACCCTGGTCGTGACGCAGTCAGGGATGGCATTGTGCGCGGCCGGGCTGGCGGCCATCACCCTGGGCGGCGTCGTCCAGCTCTGGATGATCTATTTACTGACGTTCCTATCGGGCGTCTTCAACGCGGTCGACAATCCGGTCCGCCAGTCGTTCGTGAGCGAGATGGTGGCCCCGGCCGATCTGCCCAACGCGGTTGCGCTCAACAGCGCCATGTTCAACACGTCTCGAATCATCGGGCCTGCTGTCGGCGCCGTCCTGATCGAGCTCTTTGATGTCGGGCCGTGCTTTGCCTTCAACGCCATCTCGTTCGTCGCCGTCATCCTGGCCCTGCTGATGATGCGACCGAACGAGCTCTACCTGGGCCAGCCGGTCCAGCGGGCCAAGGGTCAGATACGCGAGGGGTTCCGGTATGTGTGGCACACCGAGGACCTCAAAACGACGATCCTGCTCATGGCGGTGGTCGGCACCCTTGCGTTCAACTTCACCGTGGTCCTCCCGGTCATGGCCAAGTTCGTCTTCCACGGCGGGGCCGGGACCTATGGATGGTTGACGGCCTTGATGGGTGCCGGTTCCCTCATGGGGGCGCTGGCCAGCGCATCGCGGCTGAACCCGACGAGAAGGCTGCTCGTGGGGAGCTGCCTGGTATTCGGCATCTTCATGACGGCTGCCGCGCTGGCGCCGACTCTGATGATCGAAAAGGTGCTCATCGTGCTCGTCGGCGCGTCGAGCATCACGTTCATGGCGACGGCCAACTCGACGTGTCAGCTGATGTCCCTGCCGGCCATGCGAGGCCGGGTCATGGCGCTGTACGGGCTGGTGTTCCTCGGCAGCACTCCGATCGGCGGACCGCTGATCGGCTGGATCTGCCAGCACGTCGGGCCACGTTTCGGCATGGGCGTCGGTGGGATCGCCACCATCGTCGCAGCGCTCGTGACCGGCAGCGTCCTGCTGCACCGCCGCTACGGCGTACGCCGAACCAGCACGCCCGAGCCGGTACCGGCGTAGGGTCGTCGCCATGAGCACACCCCGGCCCACCGTGCCCCGGATTTCACCGCTGCCCGAAGCCGAGTGGGACGACAAGACCCGGGAGCTGATGGCAACGGCGTCGGCGGGTCCCGCCGGCGGCGCTGCGCCCAACATCTTCACCACCCTCGTCCACCATCGCCGGCTGTTCCGGCGCTGGTTGCCGTTCGGCGGGGTGCTGCTGACCGGGACGCTTCCTGCCCGCGACCGCGAGCTTGTCATCCTGCGGACAGGCTGGCTGTGTCAGTCGGTTTACGAGTGGGGACAGCATGTGAGGATGGGCCGATCCGCCGGCCTGAGCGACGCGGAGATCCGCCGGGTGATCGATGGGCCGGCGGCCGAAGGATGGACCCCTGTTGAGGCCGCTCTGCTGACGGCGGCCGACGAGCTGCATGCCGACGCCTGTATTTCAGAACCGACGTGGAAAGCGCTGGCCGGTCATTTTTCCACCGAGCAGCTCATCGAGCTCCCCATGCTGATCGGCCAGTACCACCTGGTGGCGTTCACGCTCAACTCGCTCGGCGTGCAGCGCGAGCCCGACGTGGCCGGTTTCCCGGGATGAGCGACGGTGGGTCCCGGCTGTCCCGCTACCAGTCGATGCGGGACTTCCAGGACACACCCGAGCCCGCCGGGGCCCTGCGGGCGCCGCCACCGGAGGCGCCCGCCGGCCAGGAGCGGTTCGTCGTCCACGAGCACCACGCCACCTCGCTCCACTGGGACCTGCGGCTGGAGCGCGATGGCGTGCTTGCATCGTGGGCCGTGCCGAAGGGCATACCGCCCGACCCCCGCACCAACCATCTCGCGGTCAGGACCGAGGATCACCCCATCGAATACCTCGGCTTTCACGGGGACATCCCGGGCGGAAACTACGGCGCCGGGCAGATGACGATCTGGGATACCGGCACGTATGAACCGTACAAGTGGGAAGACCGCGAGGTCGTGGCCACCTTTCACGGACGACGGGTGAGCGGCCGTTACGCCCTGTTCCGCACTCGCGGCAACCAGTGGATGATCCATCGCATGGATCCCCCCGCGGACCCCGACCGCCGGTCCTTTCCCGGAATGGATGCATTCGCGCCGATGGAGGCGGTACCTGGCCGGATGCCCGCGGCTCGCCAGCGGAGCGCCTTCGCTTTCGAGATCGCCTGGGGCGGCCGGCGGGTGTTCGTCCACGTCGAGGGCGGGCGGGTTCGCATTCGCGACGTCGAATCCGGCTCCGACATCACCGCCCTGACTCCCGAAGTGCGAGCCCTGGGCGGCACGGTGGGCACGACCGAGATGCTGCTCGACGGCGAGATCATCGTGCCGGGCGAAGGGGGCCGGCCTGACCCTGAGCGCCTGGCCCGGCGGTTGGCGGCGCGTTCCGACAGCGTGGCGCGAAGGCTGTCGCGGACCGACGCGGCCGTGGTGATGTTGTCTGACCTGTTGTGGCGCGAAGGGCATTCGACCACCGACCTGATGCACTCGGAGCGCCGCCGTCTGCTGGATGATCTGCACCTGGGTGGACCGGCCTGGCAGGTTCCTCCCGTACGGCCGGCAGACGAGGGGCCGGCGTTGGTGAAGGCCGCGTCTGGCCAGGGATTGCCGGGCGTCGTGGCCAAGCGACTCAGCAGCCCCTACCGGCCGGGTCCCGCCAAGGGGGACTGGATCCTCATCGAGGGCGCACGCGGTGGAGGCGCTCGAGCGTCTGTGTGACCCGCCTGGCGCGGGTCTCTTCCCGCCCGGCTGCTTCGATCCAGACCACGTGCTCCCGCTGGTGGGTATAGGAGAGCCGTTCGAACTCGGCGGCCGCGTCCGGGTCGTCGTCGAGAGCGGCCCGCAAGTCTTCCGGGACACTGACCTGGCGGACGTCAGTGTCCAGGACGATTTCGACCGTGATGGTGTCGCCTTGCTCGACCCCGGCCGCTTCCCGGTTGGAGCGGTTCACCGGAAGGTAGTAGCGACTGCCGTACAGCGCGATGGTGGAACGATAGGTATGGCCGTTGATGGTGACCCTCACCGGCGGTCGGGGCCGGCCGAAGATAGCCGGGACGTCGAGCGGCACTTCGATGAACGTGGCCGTGCCTTGAGCTTCCGGGCGGTTGAGCGTGGCCTTGAAGCTCGCGGTGGTCATGCTGCGGCGGTCATACTGCGGCGGTCATACTGCGGCTGGCGTCATCCCCATCAGGTCGGCGAAGTTGCCGGAGTAAAAACGCTGCTTGGCGTCGTCGTCAATCCCCAGCAACGAGTTCTCGAACCGCTTGAGCGGATCTCTGCCGCCTTCCGGATGCGGATAATCAGACGAGAAGAGGAACAGTTCGTCGCCCGCGTTGTCGATCATCCAGCCGACCGGCTCGGTCGAAAACGGGGTGAACCGCAACTGCCGTCGTGCATAGTCAGAGGCTCGCAGCGGCAGTCCGGCCAGTACTGGCTCGGTTTTCTTGAACGTGTCCTGACAAAGGTTGAGCCGCCTCATCCACGGCACAACCCACATGGCCCCCTGCTCGATGCAGCCGCCTCGCAGTCGCGGGAACTGTTCGAGCACGCCGTCAAGAATCATCACCGAGAGAAACGTCTCGGGCGGGTGATGGAGCACCATGTAGTCCTTCGACCGGATGTTTTCTCCGCCTCCCAGGAAGTCGGTCGGGCGGGGACGGCCGTTTTGGTGAAAGGCCGGCCGGAGCGGACGGCCACCGCCACCGACGTGCAGCATGAAGGGGACGTTCGCTTCCTGTAGCTGATCCCAAACGCCGTCGAGGTCCGGGTGGGTAGGGGAGTGGGTGGGTGGTGGAGCTGAGGGCACGAGGATCGCCCCGCACCCCATTTCGATCGCCTCGCGGGCGGCGCGGACGGCGAGCTCAGGCACGTCAAGCGGCACCATCCCGACCGCGATCAGCCGTTCGTCCTCCGAACAGAAATCCGCGATCGCCCGATTATGGGCCCGAGCCCCGCCATAGAGGATGGCCGGATCGGCGGAGTGAAACTGGGTGGCGGCAAAGGTGGAGAACACCAGTTGCCGGTCGAAGCCCAGCAGATCGAGGGCCCGGCTGCGTTCCTGCCGGTCAAACGCGCCGAGTGCGGACCAGCCTTTGGCCCTCATCAGGTTGTCAGTTTCGAGGTCTGGTTCCTCGGCGCTGGTTCTTCGCCGATCAGCTGCGGCCACCGCTTCTTCCGCGAACCGGCCGGCCCCGCCCAGCTGTAGTGGCGCGAGAAGGTCACGCACGTCCGGATCGGCGTAGCTGGTCAGCCAGTCGCTGGTTTCCATCAGATGGCTGTCGGCGTCGTAATAGACGCGCCCCTCGGCGTAGGCCATGCGGGAACCCCCTTTATGCCCTGTGGGTGCCGGCTGTTCTCCGACCGTAGCCCCGGGGCTGGCAAGATGCGAGGCGAACATTCGTTCGATAGGGTGATCTCGTGACCGCCTTGCCAGTCTCACTGATGGGGGACCTGGCCGGCCGGGCCCGGCCGGTCAGCCTGGCTGGCGAGCAGCTTCTTCCCGTGCCGGCGCCGCTGGCCCCGTTGCTGCCCGGAGGCGGGTTGCGGCGGGGGAGCGTGGTGGCGGTGCCGTCAGGTTCCGCGTCAGGGGCGTCAGGGGCTACCTCGCTGGCGCTGGCGCTGATTTCGGCCGTTTCCCAGGCAGGATCGTGGTGTGCGGGAGTCGGGTTGCCCGACCTCGGGCCGGCTGCCGCGGCCGGGTTGGGCGTCGCGCTCGAACGCTTCGCCCTGGTTCCCGATCCGGCCGAACAGTGGGCGGTTGTGACCGCCGCTCTCATCGATGCGGTCGACGCCGTCCTGGTCCGGCCCGCCCGGCGAATCCGGCCGGCTGAGGCGAGGCGGCTACGGGCCAGGGCACAGGAAAGCGGGGCGGTGCTGGTGCCATGCGGTGACGCCTGGCCGGAAGGCGTGGATCTGCGGATCGCGGTGGTGAGCAGTTGCTGGCGGGGGTTGGGTCAGGGTCACGGCTACCTCCGGACGCGGATGGTCGAGGTCGTCGCATCGGGCCGGGGGGCAGCATCACGAGAGCGGCGGGTCCGGTTGTGGTTGCCTGGCCCTGACGGGGCGGTGGCGGAGTATGACGGAGGCCGGTTGGTTGCTGCCCAGCCGCGGGTGGCGGATCGGTTGGCAGCGGGGTGACCGCCGTCAGGACGCTGGTGGTGTGTTGTCCCGACTGGCCGGTCGTGGCGGCAGGGGTCGCAACCGTTCCCGCCGCGGTGGTGTTCGCCAACCGGGTGGTTGCCTGCTCGGCTGCCGCTCGAGCCGATGGGGTGAAGGTCGGGCTGCGCCGGCGCGAGGCCCAGGGTCGTTGCCCGGAACTGGTCGTGGTCGAACAAGATCCCGGCCGGGATGCCCGAGCGTTTGAGTCGGTGGTGACGGCGGTCGAGGCGTTTACTCCGCGGGTGGAAGTGGTGCGTCCCGGAACGGTGGCGTTCGGCAGCCGGGGACCCGCCCGCTACTTCGGTGGTGACCGTGCTCTGGCCGGCCGGATCGTGACCGCGGTGAATGCCGTTCTGTCGTCCCCGGGGTCGCCGGGCTGCCAGGTGGGCGTGGCCGATGGCGTGTTCGCGGCTGAACTGGCAGCAGGTGCGGCTGCCGCCGTCCTCGTCGTGCCGCCCGGGAAGAGCGCCGCCTTTCTCGCCCCTTTTCCCGTCTCAACGTTGCAACGGCCCGACCTGGCTGACCTCTTGACCCGGCTCGGGTTGACAACTCTTGGTGACCTGGCCGCCCTTCCGGCCGACGTCGTGCTGGCTCGGTTTGGCCCCGAGGGGGCGCTCGCCCACCGGCTGGCTCGAGGCGAGGAAGAGCGCCCTCTCGACCTTCGCACTCCGCCTCTCGACCTCACCGTGACCGCGGAGCTTGACCCTCCGGCCGATCGAGTGGATGTGGCTGCTTTCACCGCCAAGGCGCTGGCCGATGAACTGCACGAGCAACTGGCGACCCTCGGCCTCGCTTGCACGCGGTTGGCGATAGAAGCGGAAACCGAGCACGGCGAACACCTGGTTCGCCTTTGGCGTCACGAGGGGGCGCTGACAGCCGGGGCCATCGCCGAGCGAGTCCGCTGGCAACTCGATGGGTGGCTGAACTCGGGAGCCGTCACCGCGGGGATCACCTTGCTCCGGCTCATCCCCGACGAGATCAAACCCGACCATGGTCGCCAGCTGGGTTTCTGGGGTTCTTCCCGGGCTGCCGATGATCGGGCTGCCCGAAGTCTCGCCCGGATCCAGGGAATGCTCGGGCCGACCGGGGTTGTCACCTCGGTGATGAGCGGCGGCCGGGATCCGGCCGACTGGGTGCGATTCGTCCCCTGGGGTGACCCGCGGGAACCGGCCCGCCCATGTCCCGTGGCCGCCCCCGACCCACCGGCCCGCCCGGAGGCTCCGGCCCTCGACCCGTCGGCCCGCCCGGCCTGCCCCGCCCGGCGAACGATGGGTGCGGCCGCCAGCGAAACACCGCCCTGGCCCGGCCATGTTCCCGTACCGGCGCCGGCGATGGTCCACGCCGATTTCGTCCCGGTGCAGGTGCGTGACCGCGAGGGCCGACCAGTCACCGTTACTGCCCGAGGACTGATGAGTGAAGCACCTGGTGCTCTATCCGTCGCGGGTGGCCCGTGGACTCCAGTCGCCGGTTGGGCCGGTCCCTGGCTGGCAGAAGAACGATGGTGGGAAGCGTCATCTGCCCGCCGGCGGGCCCGTTTCCAGATGGTGGTCGGCGATGGGTCCGCGTACCTGGTCGTCCTGGAGGCGGGGGCCTGGCGGCTGGAAGCCAGCTACGACTGAAAGGTTTCCCTTAATCGTCCCTTCGATGTCCCACCCCGGCAGTAGCATCGAACACACGTTCTCGCCGGTCGTTCGGGGCTGGCCCTGGTCAGATTCCACCCGACCCCCAGAGGAGGGACGGCGAGCATGTGCGAGCGGTTGTCACAGCTGCGAGCAGCGATGGCGGCCTAT
>JBPYFF010000435.1:0-8549 GCA_051984455.1 Acidimicrobiales bacterium
CGGTCGATCGAAGAAGCCAAGGATGCCGCGTTGGACCGGCTGGGTGTCGACGAAAGCGAGGCCGAGTTCGAGGTCGTCGATGAACCCAGGTTCGGCCTCTTCGGCCGGCTGCGATCGGAGGCGCGAATCCGAGCCCGCGTCCGCCCGACGGCGCCCCGACCGAAGCAGGATCGACGGGATCGCCGCCGCCGGCGCCGAGGTGACGCCGCCGACGGCACCGCGGTGGCGATGTCGGCCGCCGACGAAGCGGGCGACGATGGGTTTCCCCTTCCCGGCACCTCACCATCGGAGGCAGCCACAGACCTGGCGGCGGCAGGCGGCGGGACCGGACGGGGGAGCCGATCCCCGGACACCCGTCACCGATCGATTGCCCGCGCCGCCGCCTCGCAGGGCACGTCGAGCCCGAAGAGCGCCTCGCCCACTCGCAATTCGTCCCGCCTGGCGGGTGATCAGCAAAATGGTGCTGCAGTGGGCGACGGCACCGATACGCGAGCCGCGGAAACCAGCGGAGCGGCCGGGGCAGCCGACGACCATGGAGGAGACGGAGGAACGGCAATGGATGTGTCGCTCGGGGAGCAGGCCGACGTGGCCAGACAGTTTCTGGACGGTCTCGTGGAGGAGATGGATCTCGACGCCGAGATCAGCATCAACCACCTCGACGAGGACACCGTTGAGCTACGAGTCGACGGGAAGGACCTCGGGCTCCTCATCGGTGCCAGAGGGGCGACACTGCTGGCCCTCCAGGATCTGACGCGAACGGTCGTGCAGCGGCGGACGGGGGCTGCCAACGGCCGTCTCCTTGTCGACGTCAGCGCCTACCGCCAGAAGCGAAAAGAGGCGCTCGAGCGGTTCGTCCGTCAACTGGCGGACGAAGTGAAGAGTCGGGGAACCCGGAAGGTCCTGGAACCCATGAGCGCGGCAGATCGCAAGATCGTCCACGACACCGTCAACGCCATGGACGGAGTGACCACCACCTCCGAGGGCGAGGAGCCCAGGAGACGGGTAATCATCCTCCCGTCAGCCCGCTGACCGACAGCCTCACCCTCCCCGCGCCGAGCAGAGACCGGCTCCGTGATCTGCTCGGCAAGGCCAAGGCCAGGGGGTTCCTCGGCCCCGGCCCGGTCGGCGCTCAGCTCGAGCACAGCCTGGCCTTCACGTCATTGGTGCCCGCCGCACCTCGACATGCGGTTGATCTCGGCAGTGGAGGTGGAGTTCCCGGCCTGGTGCTTGCCCTGCTGTGGCAACGTTCTCGCTGGACATTGATTGACGCCCGCGCCCGGCGAGCGGCCTTTCTGCGGGAGGCCGTGGGTGAACTGGAGCTCACCGATCGGGTGGAGGTCCTCGGTCAACGAGCAGAGGACGCCGGCCGAAACCCACAGCGCCGAGGCGAGGCGGACCTGGTCGTAGCCCGCAGCTTCGGGCCGCCGGCCGTGACCGCCGAGTGCGCGGCGCCGTTCTTGCGCGCCGGCGGGTTCCTCGTCGTGGCCGAACCCCCCGGCGGCGCGCCCGAACGTTGGCCAGCCGGTCCGCTCGCACTGCTTGGCCTCGTTCCTGACAAAAACCGGAACGCTCCGGTCGCGCTGCAGCGGCTCCGGCAGGCCCAACCCTGCCCCACTCAATATCCTCGCCGGCCCGGTATCCCCGCCAAGCGGCCCCTCTACTAGACGTTTCACGTGAAACCTCGTTCCACCGACCGAGGGTGCTTGACCTGTGGCTCCACGCGCGGGGAGGATGTGGTTGTGACGGATCCCGACGACGGCTCGCCGCTCGCCTCGTCGGAGGTTGAGCCTGCATCCCCTGGCCCGACGCCAACCGGTCAGCCCGCCGTGCAGGATCCAGCCGGACTCGAAGCGCCACCAATACCTCAGTCGTTTGGCCCCCTTCCCGGCGCCGACCGTCTCCCTCCAATGGCTGAACAGGCGGGGCTCTCCGTTCCCGCGACCGACCCGAACGCAGAGCCCGTTGATGATCCGGGCACGACGCCTTCCGGCGCAGCGGTGGCGCCGGGCTGGGATACCCCCTCCGGCCCGGCGACACCGGCTCCCGAGAGCGATGAGCTTCCACCGCTGGCGGTTCGACGGGAGCTGCCCCGCACCCTGGCAATCGCCAACCAGAAGGGCGGGGTGGGCAAGACGACGACCGCGGTGAACCTGGGCGCAGCGCTGGCAGAGCTGGGTTACCGGGTGCTGGTGGTGGACCTCGACCCTCAGGGCAACGCCACCACCGGTCTCGGCATCAACGCTCGCAACCTGGACGCATCGGTCTACGACGTCATCCTTCACGACGTCCCGATCGAGGACACCGTCGAACCCACCAGCCTGCGCAACCTGTTCGTCGTTCCGGCCACCATCGACCTGGCGGGAGCGGAGATCGAACTTGTCCCCGTCTTCAGCCGCGAGCTCCGGGTCCGCCGGGCCCTTGAGCACGTCGGTGATGACTTTGACTTCACCCTCATCGATTGTCCGCCGTCCCTCGGTCTGCTCACGGTAAACGGCCTGGCCGCGGCAAGCGAGGTGATTGTTCCCATCCAGTGCGAGTACTACGCGCTGGAGGGATTGGGGCAACTGCTCCGCAACGTTCACCTGGTGCAAACCAATCTCAACCCGCAACTGGAAATGACGACCATCGTCCTGACGATGTACGACGCTCGGACCCGCCTGGCCGAGCAAGTCGTCGCCGAGGTCCGCCGGCACTTTGGCGACCGGGTCTGCCGCAACGTGGTTCCACGGACGGTGCGGCTGTCCGAGGCCCCGTCCTTCGGTCAGCCGATCATCGTGTTCGATCCGTCGTCCCGGGGGGCCATCGCCTACCGGGAGCTCGCCAAGGAGGTAAGCGGTGGTGCGCCGCAGCGGGTTGGGTAGAGGTCTCGGTGCCCTCATCCCGAACGAAGTCGTGGGTGACAGATCGTCGTCCTTCGTCGAGATCCCGACGAGCAACATCCGGCCGAACCCGCGCCAGCCCCGGTCGCACTTCGATGAGGAGTCACTGGCGGCGCTCACCGCCTCGATCCGGGAAGTGGGGGTTCTGCAGCCGGTCCTCGTCCGCGCCATCGGCGACGACCAGTATGAGCTGGTCGTTGGGGAGCGCCGGTGGCGGGCGGCCAGACGGGCCGGGTTGCCAGTAGTCCCCGCCATCGTCCGCATCACCGACGAGGTCGGCAGCATGGAACAAGCCTTGATCGAGAACCTCCACCGAGAGGACCTCAACCCGCTCGAGGAGGCGGCCGCCTATCAGCAGCTCATTGAGGACTTCGGTCTGACCCACGAGGAACTGGCCTCGAGGGTGGCCCGCAGCCGCGCTGCCGTGTCCAACACGCTTCGGCTGTTCCAGCTGCCTCCTCTCGTCCAAAAGGCGGTGATGGACGGTCAGCTCTCGGCCGGCCACGCCCGGGCCCTGCTCGGCACTCCCGACCGGAGCTTTCAGGAGGCTCTCGCTCGCCGAGCCATCGACGAGGGCTTGTCGGTTCGGGCCGTCGAGGAGTCGGTCAAGGCCCGCAATGAGCTCGGTGGTGGCCTGCCCGGCGCGACCGCGGCTCACAACCGTCTGCGGCCGCCCGGCATCCTCGAGCTCGAAAACCTGCTGTCACAGCACCTCGACACCCGGGTGAAGGTCGACATGGGATCGCGAAAGGGGCGCGTCGTCATTGAGTTCGGCAGCCTCGAGGATCTCGAGCGTATCTACCGGGTGATGACCGAGCGGGAGCGTTAGACCACTTCAGACTCGTCCTTGCACCTCATCCACAACCTGTGAATGAGAGTGTGGATAGCCGACGGGCCAGCACCGCCCCAGGGCGGTGCTGAAGAAGTACTTGCGACGAGACGTCACCGTCCGCCGGTGCGGACCAGCCGCTTGGCCGCTGATAGTGGCGGACGGCGACGTCTCTAGCTCGTTCTTCCGCACCGCCCTACGGTTGATCGGGTTGATCTTCGCAAGGCGCCGAAACCCACTGGGCAACGGCTTCCGCGATGGCGGCAGCGAGGTCGGCGGCGCGCTCGACCACCACCGCCGACGGCCCGATCTCCAGCAGGACGGCGGGCATCCGCGTTTCTCTCAGAACCGGGAGGCGCATTCCCTGGGTGCCGCGGTCAGGAATGCCCAGCTTGAAGGGCAACGCCACCTGGAGGGCCTCCGCCAGTCGCCGGCCGCCCTCAGAACTGACCCCGTTGTAGCCCAGAAAGTACGCCGTTGTGCAGCCGGACCGCTCCGGATCGAGTCCGAGACCTATGTACACCTCCCCATCCAGGGCATTGGCCTGGGTGGCATGGACCGAGCCGTCCGGGTCATGCAGCGTCGTCACGGCTGCGCCCGCCCGGGAAAGTGCCCGCTTCGTGCTGTCGGCCAGGGCCGACAGTCCCCCCGTTTCTGCGACCACCACTCGACGGCCCTGCAACGTCCTTGGCGATTCGCGCAGACGCTGCCGCTCCCGGATGGCGGCGACCACATCCTGGCCGTTGGTCTTCGACCCGACTCTCAACAACGTATTCAGAGTCTCGGGGCCGAGGATTCCGTCGTCCACCAGCCCGGAGTTGCGCTGAAAGTCGCGCAGCGCCTCTTGGGCCAGCGGCCCAAAGATCCCGTCGACCCGGCCGGCGTCGAATCCCAATGCCCCGAGCTGGGCTTGCAGGGCGGCAACGTCGTCACCCCGCAACATGGGTTGGCGGTAGTAGAGCAGCCGCTCGCCGAGAACCCGGCCAGCCTCCACCAGGGCGCTCCAGGTCTGTCGTCCACATACGCCGTCGGTGCGCAACCCCCGCTCTCGCTGGAAGGCCAACACCGCCCGCTCGGTCGCCGGACCGAACTGGCCCGGGCCGTCGTCGGCCGAGGAGAACCCGAGAGCCTCCAGCCTTCGCCGGACGTCGCGAACCGATTCACCCCGACTTCCCTGCTGGAGCGGCAGGTCCTCATCGAGACTTGAGGTTGTGGGAGCCACTGTCGCTTCCCGTATCGAACGCATGTTCGAGCGCGCCCTCCTGGCGGACTTATCGGAAACATACCCCGGCGGGCCCTTTTCACCGGCCTTTTCGCGGCCCGCCGGCCTGCCCCTTACTCAGTTCTTGCCCACACCCGCGCTCATCCTTGCAGAGGCGCTCAGCATGCCACTACCACTCTGTCAGTGTCTCCTGGAGGTCGGGAGGAGCCTCACCTCGCGCCTCGAGCCATCGCTCGGCGTCGATTGCGGCCATGCAGCCCGAACCGGCCGCGGTGACGGCCTGCCGGTAGACATGGTCCTGGACGTCGCCGCATGCGAACACTCCCTCAACGTTGGTCCTGGTTCCGTCATCGGTGAGGAGATAGCCAGCTTCATCCATCTCCACCTGACCGCTGAACAGGGCGGTATTTGGCGCGTGACCGATGGCGACAAAGAGTCCTGTTACCGGGAGCACTGTCAATTCCTCGGTCACCACGTTTCGCACCTGGACGGCCTCAACCTTGCTGTCACCCATGATGTCAGCCACCACCGTGTCCCACAGGAACCGGATCTTCGGGTTCATGAACGCCCGATCCTGCATGATCTTGGAGGCGCGCAACTGCTTCCGGCGATGAATGATCGTGACCGACTCGGCAAATTTGGTCAGAAAGATGGCCTCCTCTAGAGCGGAATCGCCGCCGCCTACCACTGCGATGTGCTGGCCGCGGAAGAAGAATCCGTCGCAGGTGGCGCAGGTCGAAAGGCCGTAGCCGAGCAAGCGCTTCTCCGCCTCAAGTCCGAGCATGAGAGAACGCGCTCCCGTTGCGATGATGATGCTGTGGGCCTGAAACTCGATCTCTTCCCCCGTCGCAGGATCCGGTGCCCACACTCTGAAGGGTCGAGCCGAGAAGTCGACCCGGGTGGCGTTGGACGTGCAATATTCCGCGCCGAAGCGCTCCGCTTGAGCACGAAAGCGCCCCATCAGGTCGGGGCCCATGATCCCGTCGACGAATCCGGGGTAGTTCTCCACGTCGGTGGTCAGCATCAGCTGACCCCCGGGCTGGTCGGAACTCGATGAAGGAGCACCCTCAATCACCAGCGGTCGAAGGTTGGCCCGGGCGGAGTAAATCGCGGCCGTGAGCCCGGCCGGTCCCGACCCGATGATGACCAACTCACGGACCTGTGGCGTCATGACTTGTTCCTTGTCAGCGTTCCCCTTCGCCACAAGAACGCCCCGACGATGACGAATATTGCACCCAGCGCGACATAGGTGACCCAGACCTTCCGGCCCTCCGGCTGAAAGGGGAGATAGACGTGCAGGCGAAGCAAGCCGATCACGATCAGCACCAGAGCCAGCAGCGCCATGATGGCCGCCACCAGGCCGTAGACAATGCCTCTGGCGACTTTCTGGGCCGGAACCGTCGTCTTCTCCCTGACGGTTTCGACGACCGCTTCGATCCGATCAGTCGCCAGCACGGGCCAGTCCTGGCCCGTCGCGGGCGGGCGGGGGGCGATTTGCGCCATGGACGGAGACTACTCTGACTGTTTCCTCGCTCCCGCGCTCCTCTACATCGGCAGTCGGGTGAGCACGGTACAGCTCGAGGTCCCAACCACCAGCCCGACGCTTCCCGTGGCGGGCGGCTGCCGCTCGAAGACGAACGCCAATGCCGGCTGGCCCCGCCATCGCAGGGGTGCAACCAAGCGAATGACGCCCAGCTCGGCGTTCGGCAGGCCAGCGGCGTGAACTGCCGACGCGAGGCAGGTCGACTGTTCCCCGCTCGACGGAACAGCCTCGGTGGTCGGGGGAAGCGCGCCCGGAGGAGGTGCGGTGGTGGGGGAAAGCGCCGAGGCGGGGCCGGACGCAGCCGCGGGCTCTCCCCCGATGCGGGCGATCAGCAGCGCGGCCAGTTCCTTGGGGTCCGATTGGTCGCCCAGGTCGGGGCCGATCGCCGTGGTCGGTCCCGCGGCCCCGGCCGGTTCCGACCGCGACGAGGCAGGACCGGATGTGGACGCAACCGTTTGACTGCTCTTCCCGCTTCGGCTCAGACCGATGGCCAGGCCGACGACCACTGCCGCCGCGGCCGCAACCGCCCCGGCGGCCGCGAGCCAACGGCGAAGCGGCCTGCGTTGAGCCAGGTCGACCGGTTCTGCGGCCCCCGTGGCCGCCGGCAACGGCGGAGTGGCGGCGAGCGCTCGCTGAATGGCGGCGTCCACCTCCTCCGGGGACCGCGCCCGCACGGGCGCGGCAACTGCTTGTGCCGTGCCGGCCAGTTCTCCGAGACGAGCCTGGCACTGCGGGCACCCGGCCAGATGGGCTTCGTCGTCCGGGGAGCCGGAAATGCTGTCGAGCGCGGCGCTCAGGCTTTCGTCGTCGAGGTGGGAGCCGTTCATCCTTCTTCCTCATTACGACGATCGGCAAGGGCCGGCGGGTTCCCGCCCAGCAGCGGGACGAGAGCAGCACGACCTCGCGCGATGCGGCTGCGGACCGTCCCCGGTGGGATCGAAAGCACCTCGCCGATCTCGGCATAGTCGAAACCACAGAGGTCCCGGAGCACGACGGGGGCCCGGAACTCCGGTGGGAGCTGCCGGAGAGCGGCGTCAATATCCATTCGCGATGCGCTCATCCCCGGCTCATCCTGATCACCGGCTGCGACGAGGTGATCTTCGATCCCCGGTTCTGGCCGCCGGCGACGGCGGCGCAGCTCATCGAGTGCGGAATTGACTGCGACTCGATAGGCCCATGTGGTGAAGCGGCTCCGGCGGTCAAACCGGGGCAAGCCCCGCACGAGAGAGATCAGCGCCTCCTGGGTCGCGTCGGACGCGTCGGCGTCATTGCCGGTCAGCCGCCGGCAAATCGCGAAGAGCCGGTCATAGTGATCTCTGAGGAGGTGCTCGAGGGCGGCGCGGTCGCCGGCCTGTGCGGCCGCAACCAGCTCGGCATCCCCCATCTCACCCCCGCTTCGCGGACCACCCTCTAGGACACGTTGAGCTCGGCGATCGACGTCTCGTAGTGCCCCGACGTCCGCCCGGTATCCGTCAGCCACAGCAGCACATCGGCGCCTTCCCGGCCACCGAGGTTGAAGGTCGTCGACCCCTCGATCGTCTGCTTGCCGTCAACTGGAGAGCCCCACGGTGCGAGCGAGGGCTTGGCAGGGATCGCGTCGGCCACGTACACCTGAGCGCTCCACCCCTGGGTCGATGACGTCACCGCCAGCTGGTGAAGCTTGTGGCGGCCGTCGAGGGCGATGGCGAGACCGAAGCCGTGGGGCCGCAGCCCCGCGAACCGGGGCCGCAAATACTGGTCGGTGGTCCATGCCGTATTGGGGTTGCCGTCGAATGCCGCACCCACTCCAGCAGCGTCGTCCGCATCGCGCTCGAGATGGAACACCGAGACGTTCTTGATGGCCGGCGGCGTCGCTAGCGCACTCGTGGCCGAACCCGGCGGGTGATGCCCGGTGGACGAACTGCGGCTGAGCACGACTCCCACGACAGCGATCACGATGAGGGCGAGCGCCACCAGCGTGGCGACGATCCGCCCGGGCCAGTTCGGCCGGCGGCGGCGAAGTTGGCGCATGGGTACGGCCGGCGTGAGCGTTCGATCATTCCGCCTCCCATCCGGAAGGATGGCAGTCGGAGCTCC
>JBPYFF010000436.1:0-2638 GCA_051984455.1 Acidimicrobiales bacterium
AGCGAAAGTAGCTCTGAGCAGGACTTCTACGCGTAAGTGCAGATCAGCGGACTGGGCCGCGCAGACCTGATAATGCTGAGGCCGATGGTTCGATTCCATCTAGCCCCACCAGCCACGGGGGCGTTTCCGCAGGTCAGATGGGGTTTCGACGTTGACCCTTCGTAACCGGCCGTGACCGCCGGGACCGCCGGGACCCTACTTCTTCCGGTCGGTGGGTCACGTTTCGGTCACGCCACAAGCTGGGGCCGATGATCCCGTGGCGGGTCAACGCCAAGCAGGGAGATCAGGCCCGGGCCGGAGGTTGCTTCCCCTGATGGGCGCTCAGCATGATCCCTGTAACGATGCGCACCATCGTCGAGACGAGCGTCGCTCTCGGCGTGTCGGGATGGTTTGCCCACCAGAGCGCGAGCCCGTACAGACTGGCGCGGATCGCCTCGCCGAGGGGTTCGAGCTCGGGTTCGTCTAGCTCGGGAACGAACTGGCGAAGAAGGGCCACGTCGGCGGCTCGCTGGCGGCGCTGCAGCTCGGTACGCAGGGCCTGCACGTCGGGATCGCCGGAGTCATCCCGGAACATGCACGACGTGAATGGATGCGCCTCGACATACCGGAACCATGCATCGACCATCTTCGGCAGCCAGCGGTCGGGCGGCTCGTCCCCAGCGACTTGGGCGAGTGCGGCGGCGGCCAGCTCATCACGGTGACGTTCGAGCAAGGTCATGTAAAGGTGCTGCTTCGATTCGAAGAACCGGTATAAGGCCGGCTTGCTCACTGCAGCCGCGTCGACGATGTCGTCGACCGTCGTCGCTTCGTAGCCGTCGGCAGCAAACAGGCGCGCCGCGGCGTCTTCAATCGCGGCCCGCAGCTGGGCGCGGGAGGCGTTCCGGGGTTGACGGCGGGTCGGCGTACCACTTAGTATACTCCACAGTACGACAGAAGGAGGGACCGCATGATCACTTCGGTCCACGTCGCAGATATACCGCCGGTCCGTGCCGTTCGGCTGCTCGCCCGTCCGCCCCGCCTCGGTGCAGTCCCCGGGCTCCTCCACGCTGACTTTGCAAGCGCGGCTCCGCTACGGCACTCGGTCGTTCCGCGCCCCCAGCCCGGCCGCGTCGCGCTCTTCGCGTTCTGGGAAACCGAGGAATCCCTCGATCGGTTTGTAGCCTACGACGCCATCGCTGCCGTCCTGGCCCAGGGGTGGCACGCCCGCCTCGAGCCGATACGAGCATCCGGAACCTGGCCGGGCCTGCCCGCCGACGTCCCCGCGTCCCGCGCGGTTCACAGTTCGGGCCCGGTCGTGGTCCTCACGCTCGCCCAGACCCGCATGAGCGGACTGCGGCGCTTTCTCGCACAGAGCCTGCCGGCCGAGTGTCGTGCCCTCGAGACACCAGGGCTGTTGTGGGCCAGCGCCCTCGCCCGACCACCGTTCTTCAGTACCTGCTCGCTTTGGGAGAGTGCCGAGGCCGCGGCCTCCTACGCCTACGGTCACCACGAAACCGCGCACCCCCACGCAATCGCGGCCGACCGAACCAAGCCCTTTCACCGCCAAGAGGCGTTCGTTCGGTTCCGGCCGTTGCTGTCGCGCGGCGGCCTCGGTGGCAGGAACCCGCTGGCCGAAGAATGGATGATGGCACGACTCCCCAGCCCGACGGCCGGCTGATCGTGATGTCACGAAGACGCGCTCGCCTCGCGCGTGCTGAGAAACCCGGTCGACCGGACCGGGTTATCAGCCGTGATGGAGATCGATGGTGGCAACCGAGCAGCGACCGAAGAACGGGCATCGCCTTGAACGAAGGTTTCGAGCTCGATCAGGCTCTCTGCGCCCAAACCAAGGTACGTACTCAACGTCGACTTGACTGCCGGCGCCCACCCATTCCCCGCCAGAACGCACTGACCCGCAGCTCGCGGTGGCCAACATCGACAACGAACCCCTCTTGCTCAGCCTGCCGACCAAGGAGGCCCGGTCCCGAACGAGACCGTGCCTCAGGCCCGAGGAGGCGATCACCAACGATTGGAGGACAGAAGTGATCCGAAACTGGTTAGCGATCCGGCTACTCGCGCACAACATGCGCGCCCTCAACGCCGGTGATCCCGGTCCGACTCTGCGACTCCAGGCAGCGGAGGTCCACTTCCGCTTTCCCGGGACCAGTTCATGGGCAGCGACGCTCCGGGGACGGGACCAGGTCCGGGCCTGGCTGATCGACATGGCGGCCGCCGGCGTTCAGCACAGCTACGACGAAGTCGTCGTCGCCGGGCCTCCCTGGCGCGTCGCTCTGGCCCTGCGGGGCCATGACTGGATCGACGACGCCACCGGGGAGCGGGTCTACGCAAACCGGTACGTCATTTGGGGACTGCTACGGTGGGGCCGTCTGACCGACTACGAGGTCTACGAGGACACCGAGAAAGCCCTCGAGCTGGACCGGCACCGGCCCCGGCCGTCAACCGCGTGCTCACGCACCCCGTCCGGGTATGTCCCCCCCGAGTGCCTAGTGTCATAACGTCCCCCCTCGGCAACGCCCTCTTACCGTCCTGGAGCGAAGCGTCGAGCGACGCCAGCGGCGTCCCAGGACCGACCTCACCCTCCGGGCGAGGCGGCGACGGGCGGTTCTATCGGCTCAGCCATTGGGACCGGCTGGAAAGC
>JBPYFF010000437.1:0-2011 GCA_051984455.1 Acidimicrobiales bacterium
ATCCCCGAGCCCGGAAGGCACTGTCATGGCACCGAAAAAGAAGCTGGCCGAGTTGTCGGAAGCCGGGGGTGGCCGTCTGGCTTGACGACCTCTCCTGCGGCCGCATCCGCAGCGGTGATCTGCAGTCACTGGTCGACGACTACTCCGTCCAGCGGACCTACGACGAGGCGACGCAGGTCATGAAGGCCGTGACCAATGCCGGCGTCGACCTCGACAATGTCTTCGAAGACCTCGAGGACGAGGGCATCCAGAAGTTCGCCGGCTCCTGGGATGAACTCACCAAGTCAATCCGAGCGGATCTCAAGGACAAGAAATAAGCAAACTCGACGACCAACACCGCGGGCGACCGCACCTGGAGGATACGAACAGCGGAAAACACCGAAGCCACGTCGAGAAAAGGACGGCCTCCACGCATGACCCATATGGGAAGCGGGCCTGGGTGGAGCACCCCGGCAAACATCTCGGATTGACTCGTTCGCCGAGCGTCAACCGGCGGCTTCTAGCTGGGTTTACTACCTTGACCGGGGGTAGCCGGCTGGGCATGTTCGACCTCACGACGCACCTCACGACGCTGATCCAGGTCCCGAAGCGCAGTGCCGAGCTAGTGCTCCGCGGTGACGAGATCCCTGCCGATCCGGCTGCGGCGGCCGACTTCTGCGCGGAGCAGGACGAGGCTCTCCACGAGCGAGGGTTCATACGGATTGCCCCGTGGCAAGAGCTGCCCAGCGGGGACTGGACGGCCGCGATTGCACCTGCGGTTCAGGAACTACGTCAGCACGGACACACTGGTTAAGCATTTTGCCCCTGCGCCGTTTTGCAGCCGTGGCCGCCAAGCGAATTAGCTCGGTGCTTCCGTCGTCCCATTGACACAAGTTTTCGCTGAGGCAGGAGTGAACCTTTTCATCCTGGTTATGGGCATTGTCGCGTGAACTATCAGGAGGGGCAGTGAGGACGCCGCTCGGTTAGATTTCCGTAGCAGCGTCTGTAGCCTCGGGCAGGTGCCACTGGTACGGCGCGATCAGCTTGTCGACGGCCGCCGGGCCCCACGACCGGGGTTCGTAGGGCTGGGCTGGCGGGGGGTTGTCCAGCAGCGGTGTGGAGATCTCCCAGAGCCGCTCGATGCCGTCGGACCTGGTGAACAGCGACTGGTCACCGATCATGGCGAGCAGGATGAGGTGCTCGTAACCTTCCAGCGCATGCTCGGAGCAGAATGAGTCCTCGTATGTGAACATCATCTTGGCGTGGCCGAGGGCCAGTTCGGGGCCGGGGACCTTGGCCAGGAACTCGGTGGTGATCGAGCCCGGGTCGGCGAAGTTGATGACGATCTTGTTGACCCGGCCGACCGGCACGTCATCGGCGGCCGGGAACATCCGCAGCGGCGGCTGGCGGAAGCCCAGCGTCACCACCTGTCGGCTGGCGCCCATGGCCTTGCCCGAGCGCAGGAACCACGGCACCCCGTGCCAGCGCCAGTTGTCCACCTCGGCTTTCACCGCGACCATCGTCTCGGTCGGTGAATCCGGCGCGACCCCGGGCTCGGCCCGGTACCCCTCGTACTGCCCGCGTACCACATGGCGCACGTCCAGTGGCTTGAGCGCCTGGAAGACCTTGGCCTTCTCGTCCCGCAGGGGCTTGGCGCTCAGCGACACCGGCGGTTCCATGGCCACGAACCCGAGCACCTGGAACAGGTGGGTGACGATCATGTCCCGGTAGGCGCCGGTGGCGTCGTAGAACCCGGCGCGGCCCTCGATGGACAGCGTCTCCGGCACGTCGATCTGCACGTACCGGATGTGCTGCCGATTCCACACCGGCTCGAAAAGACCGTTCGCGAACCGGAACGCGAGGATGTTGTCGACCGACTCCTTGCCCAGGAAGTGGTCGATGCGAAACACCTGAGATTCGTCGAAGACGGCGTGCAGCGCCTTGTCCAGCTCCCGGGACGAGGCCAGGTCCGTCCCAAATGGCTTTTCGATGATCAGCCGGGCCGCTCCCTGGGCCAGTCCGGAGTCGCCGA
>JBPYFF010000438.1:0-4087 GCA_051984455.1 Acidimicrobiales bacterium
TTGGGTAACTAGAGCGAATTGCCGCGGCTCCTGTCGCCGCCCGATCGATAATGCCCGATCGAGAATGCCGGATCTCGGTCGGCCTCGTCGGCACCCGCCAAGCCATTTCGCCGACAGGTCACTAGTCATCGTGAAGGCGAGGGCGACGGCTGCCGACACCGGCACAGTCAGAGCACCGGCCCGATGGGCCCGCCGCATGATCTGGTTCAGGAGATGTCGCCGCCAGGCACGGATGGCCCGTATCTGTTCGTCCAGTTCGGGGACGCGAATGGCGACTGTTCTCAGTGGTCGGGTGAACCAGTCCAGAGCAGCGGGGACGCATATCGATCCATCCCGCGCCCTTGGTCCACAGTTGTCACCGTCCGAGCGGCCGGAAATATTCGGCGCCAGGGGCGGGCAGGGTGCGGGGCAGCACCGGTGTTACGTCTCGGCGTGAGCATGACCGCCTGGCGTACCTGATCAAAGCGGCCCGCCCAGCGCATGCAATACTGGCCTGTGGACGGTGGGCGACCTCTGCACCAGCAACCGGAACCCTGGACTGATGCTGCGGATGCCTACGACGAGACGATCGCCCCGCTCACGCGACCCTTTGCAGGCCCCACACTCAATCTGTTGGGACTGAACCACAGCAGTGGCCCGATCCGGCTACTGGATGTGGCCGCCGGAACAGGGGTCCTCTCTCTGGAAGCGGCGAGACGAGGCGCTGACGTACTCGCCACTGACTTCTCCCTCGGAATGGTAGGGGTTATCCGCGGCCGGCTTAGCGGCGAGAACCTGCGGGGTCGGGCCCAGGTCATGGACGGCGAAGCTTTGACTTTGGATGACGGCGAGTTCGACTTGGGCGCGTCGATTTTCGGAGTTATCTTCTTTCCTAGGCCGGCGCTCGGCTTGCGGGAGATGCACCGAGTTCTACGTCCGGGCGGCCGCGTGGCGATCGGCTCCTGGGACCTGGCCCACGTCGGTCTGCCGGACCTCGTGCTGACCTCGCTGAGGCGGGTCATTCCTGACTTGACGCAGCCTCCCCCACCTCCGTGGGCCGACCTAGGCCATGCCGCCGGGCTTGCGGAAGCCTTGCGGACCGCTGGCTTTGCCCATGTCGATGTGGCTGAGGTGACGCAGTACCAAGAATTTTCCGACCCAGAGTTGGTCTTCCGTCGGCTGCCCGAATCGACACCCGTGCTCCGACCGATGTTGGAAAGGCTTTCGAAGGAAACGATCGACGGGGCCGCTGTGGCGTTCACCGAAGTGATTGCCGAGCACAGAACCAGCCAGGGTGTTCCAGCGACCGCTCTGATCGCTGTTGGGGCCCGACCCTAAACGTTTGGCGGCCGAGTCCTTAAGGCCCACCCTCCCGGCGCCTCACCGACATCCTGGACGCCAGCCAGCCTGTCACACCGGCAGCTCGATCCGGGCGAAGGCTTGCGAGACGCTCAGCCGGCCCATCGCTCGCATCGCCGCTGACCAGCCCTCTTCTTGAGCCGGGTGTCGGGATCGAACCGACGACATCTTCTTTACAAGAGAAGTGCTCTACCGACTGAGCTAACCCGGCAACTCAACTCACCAATTCTTACCCGGATCCGGGTGGCGGTCGTTGAAACCTCGCATCAGGCCGCAGCCGGCCGGCACAGTGACGATGGGAAGGTCAGCGAGTTGACGAAGTTTCGAAACGTCGGAAGTTGCGAGGCGTCGGCGAAGTTGCCGTCGAGCCCCAACGCGTGTTGCGCATCGACGGGGAGTCGAAGCTGCAAGAGATATTGCTCTGACACGACTCCAGCCGGCTGCGGAGGCTGTGGACTCGTCACCGGCGGACCTGATTGCACGTAGCTGCTCATCGTCCCGGTCACGCCACAAACGATGACCTGCTGGCTGTTCGTCCTCCTGTACCCGGCACGACTGCTTCCGAGCGCCTCAACCGTCGGAGCGCCGGTGCCGACGACCGAGTCCTTGCCGGCCGCGGGGCGAAACGCCACGCTCGCCGGTGGTGACTCCGCGAACGTCCAGCCAGCGGGATAGAGAACCGACAGCTGGTGCTGACTGGAGGTGTAGGAGTGGAACTGCCCGGGCGCGCTGAGCGCAGGGTCGCTGCTGATCCAGCCAGTCACCGTCGGACCCTTCACCTGGTACCAGCCCCCCGCCTGCGCGGTCTGTCCCACGACGGTGAGGACCGCCCCCTGGGCAGCAGTCCGAACAACGGCGGCGGTCTTCGCGGGTTGTGCCCGGATGTTCAGACCGACCGGGCTGAGGACAGTCCGCACGCCGCTTGTCGCCGCAGCAGCACCGCTGGTCGGAGGCACTGACCGGGTCGTCACGCTGGCTGATGCTTGAGGGCGGCTGCCCGAGGTCGACCGGTGCCCGCTGGCCGAGCTGCAGCCGGCGATCAGCAACGCCAGGGCAACGACGCGCAGGACCCGCATCTGGGCTCACGCTATCGGTCGACGCACCGGCGCGGTCGCATCCCCGGGCGCTAGGGTCCAGCCCGTGAAGGCTGCCATTCTCGAAACGATCCCCGGCGATCTGGTCATCGACGATGTGGACATCGGGACGGTGGGGCCACGCGAGGTGCTGATTCGCACCGTCGCGGCCGGTCTGTGCCACTCCGATCTCCACTTCATCGAGGGCAAGTACCCCCATCCGGTGCCGGTCGTGCTCGGCCACGAATCGGCTGGCATCGTGGAAGCGGCAGGGTCAGAGGTCTCCTACGTACAGCCCGGCGACCACGTCATCACCTGCGTTAGTGGTTTCTGCGGCTCGTGCGCCTATTGCCTGGCGGGCCGGCCAAACCTGTGCGACCACGTCGGGCTTGCCCGCGACCCTGCCGGTCCTCCTCGATTGCGCCGGGGCGAGCAGCCGGTATTCCAGTTCGCCGATCTGTCGAGCTTTGCCGAGCAACTCCTCGTTCACGAGCACATGGTCGTGAAGATTCGGCCCGACATGCCGCTCGACAAAGCCGCCCTCATCGGCTGCGGTGTGACCACCGGCGTCGGAGCCGTGTGCAACACCGCCAGAGTTCGCCCGGGTGAGATCGTTGCCGTCCTCGGCTGCGGCGGCATCGGCTTGAATGCCATCCAGGCGGCCAGCATCGTCGGTGCGGGACGCATCATCGCGGTCGATCGGGTCGCGTCCAAACTTGCGCTGGCCACCACGTTCGGGGCGACCGACGTCGTCGACGCGTCGGCGACAGACCCGGTGGCGTCGGTCCTCGAACTGAGCGGTGGCGGCGTCGATCACGCCTTTGAGGCCATTGGGCTAAAGGCCACGGCCGAGCAGGCGTTCGGGATGCTGCGCAAGGGCGGCACCGCGACGGTCATCGGCATGGTCCCGTTCGGCGAGCGGATCGAGATCGATGGCTTTCAACTGCTCCTGGAGAAGCGGCTGCAGGGTACCAACATGGGCTCGAATCGCTTCCGTCTGGACATGCCGCAGTACATCGAGTGGTACCTGTCCGGCAAGCTCAAGCTAGACGAGCTGGTCAGCGCGGTCATGCCACTCGAGAAGATCAATGACGGCTTCGCCACCCTGCGGGCCGGCGAGGTGGCCCGCCAGCTCGTCACCTTCTGACCGCCGCCTCAACCTCGCCGGGCGCACTGTCGCAGCGCTGACCGCCGGCTCATCCTCGCCGGGTGCGCTGCCGCAAGGCCGCCAGGCACAGCGACATGCTGAGGGCGGCAACCAGGCCGATCGCCAGCGCCCCCTTGCCGAGCTGCTCCCACTGCCAGCCACGGGTAACGAGTGACCGCTGTCCTTCCAGCACATAGGTCACCGGGTTCCAGGCGGCGATGGTGTTCAACCATCCACTTAGCTGACCGCGTGGCACATAGGACGAGGTCATGAACAGGAAGGGGAAGAACAACAAGAAACTCGAGTTGACGGCGGCCGGATTGCCGGTCTTGAGGGCGATGGCGTAGCCGAACCCGGCGAAGGCCAGGCTCCACAACGCGGCTATCAACACGAACGCCACCACGCCGGCGGGACCGGCCTCGAGGTGAACACCGATCAAGAGGGCGAGAACGAGAATCGGCACGGTGAGCATGCACGCGATGGCCACGTCGGCGAGCATGTGGCCGACCAGGATGGCCAACCGGCGCAC
>JBPYFF010000439.1:0-3542 GCA_051984455.1 Acidimicrobiales bacterium
AGTTTAGCTGGCGTCTCTGAGCGTCGGCTGGCGTTCGGCAAGATCCGGCAAAGATCAACGCCACGTGCGTCCGGAATGGGACTATTCGACCCGGCCGGGGATCTACGTTCGGGACGTGAACATCAGATGGCGCCAGCATTACACCGGCCAAAACTGGGACGCCCTGATCGACGGGAGGGTCGTGGCCGAAGTCGTCCCCTACGGGCGGACCAGTAACCGCTACTGGACTGCTTGGATCGGCCAGCGCCGGATCGGCAACTACCCGACCGACACCGAAGCCAAAAGGGCTGTCGAACGGCATCTCTAGGAAGGGAGCGCTGGCACTCAAGCGGTAGTGAGGTAGGCGGCTGGGGTCGAACGGGTGTTCGGTGGTTCCAGCCGCCCCCTTTCGAACCGTGCGTGCGGTTCTCCCGCACACGGCTCTCCGACATCGTTCATCGCCAGGCGTGCGCAGTTCCGTGCCGGATGGTGCCGCTCAAGCGGTAGACGCCCAGGCGAGTGAACCAAGCCCACGGGTAGTGCGAGACCCAGTTCCGCCCATGACGTCCGTGCTTGGCGCTGGCCAGGATGGCGAGGCGTTCATGGACGTAGCTGTCGATGCGGTGGAACTGCTGCGACGAATTGCCGTAGCGGAAGTAGTTACCCCAACCCCGAAGGATGCGGTTGAGGCGACCCACCACGATCGCCAGATCGAATCCGACGTAGCGGCGCTGCGTTGCGTCCCTGACCCTGGCTCGGATCGTGTTCATCGCCCGAGCCGACGGCCAGCGTTGCAAGTACCAGCGCCGCTTGTGCTTCCAGTGCTCCACCTTGCGCAGATGGAACCCCAAGAAGTCGAACCCCTCTGCGCCCCCACTGAGACACACGATCCTGGTCTTGGCTGGGTTCACGTGAAGCCCCAGCTCGGCCAGGATCGTCTCGATCCGCCTTTGGGCCTCCATGGCCCGCTGGCGGGTGGGGCACACGACGACGAAGTCGTCGGCGTACCTGACCAGCGTCCCCAACCGGCGGCCGCCTTCGTTCTGCCACGCCTCGTCGAAGCGGTGCAGCGCGATGTTGGCCAACAGCGGGGAGATCGGCGAGCCCTGTGGTGTGCCGGCCACGGTGTCGGCCAACACCCCCGACTCGAGCACCCCCGCCCGCAACCAACTTCGCAGCAGCTTCAACAGCTTGCCGTCCACCACCCGCCGGGCCACCAGGCCCATCAGCGCGTCGTGGTCGATCTGGTCGAAGCACGCCTTGATGTCAGCATCGAGCACCCAATCGGCGCCCCGGTTGGCGGCCTCCCGAATGGCCTCAAGGGCCATATGGGCCGACCGTTTCGGGCGGAACCCGAAACTCGACGGCAGGAAGTCCGCCTCGAAAACAGGTTCGAGGACCAACTTGGCTGCCGCCATCACCACCCGGTCACGCACACAAGGGATCCCCAACGGGCGTTGCGACCCGTCGGGCTTGGGGATGAACACCCGCCGCAACGGTGCGGGCCGATACAACCCGGCCCGCAACTGGTCGGCGAGTTCGTCGAGGAAAGCTCGCACCCCGGACTCGACGATCGCGTCGATCGACACGCCGTCGACCCCAGGGGCGCCACCATTCCTGGCCACGTCCACCCACGCCTGCCACAGCACATCGCTGCGGGCGACCTTGTCGAACAGAGCGTGGAACCGACGTGTCCGGTCCTGCTTGGCACTGCGATACAGCACGCGTTGGAGGGCACGAACGGAATCCAGACCATCGGCCTGCCTGACGGACCTAGCCGACAACGCGGCACTCATCAGCGTCCCTCCCTTCCTCTGTCGTGCACCGATGAAGCAGGGGTCCTTCGCTCCGGTCGGGTTGTGTTGTCCCGACCATCGTCACTACTACGACCCCCTCCGACTCCCTCTCGACCATCGACCACTTCGCGGTTCGTTCCGCTTATAGGCCGACACGCTCCGCACCCCCGCAGGGCGCGGGCCGAGGAGGGTCTCCCCAGTTCCCATGACAACCGTCTGACCGTTCCACGCCCTCTCACGCCGGGAGGTTCTTCGACACCGGCTCCAGGACCAACGGTGTCTTCCATGGCCTTCGCCCTGTTCTCGCGGGCTCGGCTCCTCCTTGACCCACCTCACGGTGGTGAACATTGACGACGCCTACGAGCTTCGCTTTCGCTGCGGACCAGCCAGTTGATCCACCCCGCTTCGCACCCCGCCTCTCAGCGACGCACGGGGGCCTCACTACCAGGGACCCTGGCATTTCCCCAGACCGGACTCACACCGGCAGGCTGCCATGAGCTTGTGAGCGGTTACATCATGACGACCTCCTTGTCATCATGCGCCCGCTGCGCTGGGCGCACGCGAACATATGTTCGAGTCTACTGCTCCAGACCACCCTCGCCACCGGTTTTTTGCTTCGAATAGGGTGCGGTCCGGGGAGGTCACACGCCATGTCCGCATCGTCGTATCCGCAGCTGCTCGCACCGGGACGCATCGGCATGCTGGAGCTCCGCAACCGGATCCTGATGTGCCCAATGGGCGACTCCCTCTGTGAGCGTGACGGCTCCATCAGCGCCAACCAACAGGCCTACTTCGCCGCCAGGGCCAAGGGAGGCGCCGCCCTGCTGCTGGTCGGCTCAGTGTCCGTCGCGTATCCGCGTGCCTCCTTCGACGAGCGCCAGGTGGCCGCGTCCGACGACCGCTACCTTCCCGGTCTGAGCGATCTCACCGCGGCCGTACACGAGCACGGCGGGCGCATCGCCGCCCAACTCGTCCACAACGGGCTCATGTCATTGCTCGACGTTGCCAACGGCATCCCGATGCTCGTGCCGAGTGTGCCCAAGGCGCCGCAGCCCGATCGGTTGTCAATGATGGTGACACAGGACGAGATCACCGCGCTCATGTCGCCGTTCACGCAGCCGACGTCGAAGGCCGAGTACGAGGTGGCGACAGAGGCCGACATTGCCTGGGTGATCGAGCGGTTCGTCGAATCTGGCGAGCGCTGTGTGCGGGCAGGCTTCGACGGCATCGAGATCCATGCCGGTCACGGCTATCTGATCGACGAGTTCATCAGCCCTTCCGTGAATCACCGTGCCGACGGCTGGGGTGGGTCGATCGAGAACCGCGCCCGGCTCCTGTGTGACGTCATCCGAGCACTCAGGGCTCGGCTCGGCGCCGAGTATCCGATCTGGATCCGAATCAACGCCGTCGAGCATCACAAGACCGACGGCGAGACGTTCGAAGAGCAGCAGCGCGTCATCGACCTTGCTCTGGATGCCGGCATCGACGCCGTGCACGTGACCGCCTATGCCAGCACCGACGTCGCCACGGGCCCGACCGACTCCTATGCGCCTCACACGGTCGGCTCCCTGTCGAACTACGCCGCCGCAGTCCGCGAGCGGGTCGACATCCCCGTGATCACGTTCGGACGCTTCGAGCCCGATGAGGCCGAACGGGTCCTCGCCGACGGCAAGGCCGACTTCATCGCCATGGGCCGCAAACTCCTCGCCGACCCGGACCTGCCGAACAAGCTGGCCGAAGGTCGCGAGGACGACATCAGGCCGTGCA
>JBPYFF010000440.1:0-6336 GCA_051984455.1 Acidimicrobiales bacterium
GGCACGTGGAGCGCGGGCGGCGTCCTGGTGCCGGTGAACACGCGCTTCAAGGGTGTCGAGGCCGCCGGCATCATCTCTCGCAGCCGGGTACGCGCCCTCGTCACCGACACCGACTTCCTCGGCACGGACTACGTCGCCCTGCTGGAAGCAGCAGACGCGGAACTGCCGGACCTCGAGACGATCGTCGTGGCCCACGGCAACGCCCCGGAAAACCCGGCAAACCCGGCAAGCCCGGCAGGCCCGGCAAACCCGGTGTCGTGGCACGAGTTCCACCTGGAAGGGACGGAAGACGCCCGCGCCGAGGTCGATCGCCGGAGCGCCGCACTCCGCCCCGGGGATGTCGCAGACATCATCTTCACCTCGGGGACCACCGGCGTGGCGAAGGGGGTCGTGCAGACCCACGCCGGCACGCTGCGGGTCGCAACGGACTGGGTTGCCATGACCGGAATGGGCCCGGGCGACCGCTAACTGATGGTCAATCCATACTTTCACATGTTCGGTCTCAAGGCGGGCATCCTGGCGTGCATCGCGGCGGGCACGACGATGCTCCCCCAACCGGTGTTCGACGTCGAGCGCGTGCTCTCCCGGGTGGCCAGCGAGAAGGTGACCGTGTTGCCGGGCCCGCCAACGCTGTACCAGTCGATTCTCGACCACCCCGAGAGAGCGAGCCACGACCTCTCATCGCTCCGCATCGCGGTGACCGGTGCGGCGGACATCCCGGTCGAGCTGATCCGTCGCGTTCGGGCCGAGCTGCCGTTCCAGACGATCTTCACCGGCTACGGGCTCACCGAAGGAGGCACGGCGACCGCCACTTCGCCCGACGACGACCCGGAGACCATCGCCACCACCGTCGGGCGTCCACGTCCCGGCTTCGAGCTGCGCATCGTCGGCAACTTCGCCGGCAACTTCGCCGACAGCACGGGTCGGGACCTCCCGCCCGGGGAAACCGGGGAGATCCTGCTCCGGGGCGCCAGCATCATGTCCCGCTATCTCGACGACCCCGTGGCGACGAGGCAAGCACTCTCGCCCGATGGATGGTTGCGCACCGGCGACCTCGGGGTGTTGACGGAGGCCGGCTGTCTGCGCATCGTCGGCCGGGCCAAGGAAATGTTCATCGTGGGCGGGTTCAACGCCTATCCGGCCGAGATCGAAAACCTCCTGCTGCGACACCCCGACATCCAGCAGGCCGCAGTGATCGGCATGGCCGATGCCCGGCTCGGTGAGGTCGGCATGGCGTTTGTTGTGCCGCGGCCGCGTGCCGCGCTCACCGGGGATGACGTCATCGAGTGGTCCCGCGGGCAGATGGCGAACTACAAAGTCCCGCGGATGGTCGAGATCGTCGATGAGCTGCCCCTCAACGCCACCGGCAAGGTGATGAAGGACGTCCTCCGCCGGCAGGTGAGGGCCTGATGGACTTCGGTGACTCGCCCGAGGAAGCCGCCTTCCGCCAGCGGCTCCGCGCCTGGCTGCGGGACAACAACCCGCGGCTCCCCGCCTCGTCGACCGACGATGACTACTGGGCCGGTCAAGCCCGGTGGCATCAGTCCCTCTATGACGCCGGCTTCTTCGGGCTGTCGTGGCCACCGGAGATCGGCGGCCATGGGCTTCCCGCGGTCTACGACGTGATCCTCGACGACGAGCTGGCTGCCGCCGCGGCACCACCTCGCCCGAGCCTCGGCTACCTGGTCCAGGGCATCCTCGAACACGGCAGCGACGACAACAAGCGTCGATTCCTGCCGGGGATCGTGAACGGGCGGGAGCGGTGGTGCCAGGGATTCAGCGAGCCCGACGCCGGCTCCGACCTGGCGTCGCTGCGCACCCGTGCGGACCGGCACGCTGACGGGCACGACGACGAATACGTGCTCAGCGGCCACAAGGTCTGGACGAGCTACTCGGACGTCGCCGACTGGTGCCTCCTCCTGGCCCGCACCGACCGCGATGTGCCGACGCACAGGGGAATCTCGGCCTTTGCCGTCCCGATGCACCAGCGCGGGATCGAGCAACGACCCCTGCGGATGATCAACGGGATCACCCGGGAGTTCGGCGAGGTGATCTTCGACGGGGCCCGGGTACCAGCCGCCAACATGATCGGCGCCCCCGGCGAAGGGTGGAAACTGGCCATGACCGTCGTGAGCCACGAGCGAGAACCGGGTGAGCTCGGCTACGTGGCCCGCTACAGGAAGGTCGTCAATGAGCTCATCCAGCGAGTCGGTGCCGAACCGGACCGGTTCGGCGCCGAAGAGCGCCGCGTCCTGGGGTGGGCGGTGGTGGAAGCCGAGGTGCTGCGGTTGCACGTGTGCCGGCGGCTGTCCGACCGGCTCGATGGGATCTCACACGGTCCGGAGGGTTCAGTGGACAAGTTGCTGATGACGTCGGTCGAGCAGACGGTGGGTCATGCCGCCGTCGCGGTGGGCGGCTCCGCCCATGGCGGGGAAGACCCGACGTGGTTGAAGGTGTACCTGTACAGCCGGGCCCAGAGCGTCATGGGGGGGACGTCGCAGATCCAGCGGAACCTCGTGGCCCGCCGCATCCTCGGACTGCCGGCCTCATGACCCGCTACCAGGTAGCGCCCGGACTCCAGGTCGAAGGTGACGGCCCCATCCGGGTCGTGCGGCTCAACCGACCGGAGCAGCTCAATGCCATCAATCACGACCTCCACGGGGCGCTCGCGAACCTCTTCCCGCAGATCGATGCCGACCCCGAGGTGCGGGCCGTCGTTGTGACCGGCAACGGGAGGGCGTTCTCCGCCGGCGGCGACTTCCCCTACCTCGACAAGCTGTCCAGGGACACCGAGCTCAGGCGGGAGTCGCTGGAGCACGGCAAGCAGATCGTGACCAACATGGTGCGCTGCCGGGTGCCGGTCGTGGCGGCCGTCAATGGGCCCGCGGTCGGATTGGGGTGCAGCCTGGTCGCCCTGTCCGACATTGTCTACATGGCAGAGAGCGCCTACCTGGCCGACCCGCACGTGGCCGTCGGGCTGGTTGCTGCCGACGGGGGTCCGGTGACGTGGCCGCTGTTGATCAGCCTTCAACTGGCCAAGGAGTACGCCCTCACGGGTGACCGCATCCCGGCGAGGCGGGCAGCCGAGATCGGGCTGGTCAACCACGTGTGTCCCGACGGCGAGGTGCTGGAGCAGGCGCTGGCCTGCGCGAATCGCATCGCCGGTCTGCCGAGGCGAGCGACCGAAGACACCAAACGCGTCCTCAACCTGCACCTGGAGCGGGCCGTTCTGGCCACTCTCGACTTCGCCCTCACCGCCGAATATCGATCCTTTGACTCACCCGAACTGCGAGCCAACGTCGACCGCTTCTTGAAGAAGTCGTAACCGACCCCTATCAGCCGCTGCTCGGCTCCGGTCGCCGAGGATCGTGCGGCCTTCCGGAATCGCGGGCGCCGCTCCGGCGGAGGAACGTCGTCTTACGCGTTTGCAGCCGCCAGCCGTCCGCGGTTCGCCGGAAGGTGTCGGTGTACCAGCCGATGCGCATGTCGTGATTGGTCTGGTCCACGAAGCACAGAGGCTGTTCGCCCGCGGCGGTGTCGCCGTCGACCTCGAGCACGGGAGGGCCGACCAGGAACAGACCTTTTGGCGCGGCCGCCGCCAGCGTGGGGAAGTCGTCGACACGGTAGGTGTCTCCGAACGCGCTGTAGGAGCCGTCGGGAGCGAAGACCTCCCTCATGACGAAGTCGATGTCGTCCCTCGTCATGCCCAGGGCGTACTTCGCCAGCAGGTGCTGAATCTCGATCACGTCCTTGACGGGTACTTCCTTCGTCAACGCGCCTCCTCTCGTCACTTCTCGTCAGTCCTCGTCACTCCTCGTCACTCCACCGGGACAGGCGGAAATGTTCCTCTCCCTCTCGGAGATTCGTGCTATCGTAATCGAGAGATGGAGCGGATGCCTCATGGTTCGGATGCCCAGGTTCGGCCGGTTGTAGCGAGAGCCACTTGACAAAGGAGATCGACTGCAGATGACGGCGACGGAATTCATCCAGGTCACCCATCGGGAGCTGCCGTACACCACCTTCGACTCCGACAACCATCTGTACGAGACGCGGGAGGCACTCACCAAATTCCTCCCCCGCGAGTACGAGGGGATCATCAAGTACGTCGAGGTGGACGGACGAACGAAGGTGGCGATCCGCGACCGGATCACCGATTACATCCCCAACCCGACCTTTTCCCGAGTGGCGGTGCCCGGCGGCGCGGGATTCGACGTCACCAAAGGCGGCGGGGGGTTCGGGGGCGCCGCCATGGGCTTTGGCAAGTTGATTGCCATGCCGAGCATCGATGCCTTCTTCGACCCCGAGCCGCGCCTCGAGCTCATGAAGGAGATGGGTATCGATCGCACCCTCCTCTGGCCGACGCTTGCGAGCGCGGTGGAGGAACGGATCGCCGACGATCCCGATGCCGTTTGCGCCGTGATCCACGCCTTGAACGAGTGGATGCACGAGCACTGGACCTACGGGTACTCCGACGCCATCTACCCCACCCCCATCATCTCCCTGGCCGTGCTTGACCGGGCCCTGGAGGAGCTCGAGTACATCCACGAGCGGGGCGCCAAGATCTTCCTCCTCCGGGTCGCACCGGTGCCGACCTGGCAAGGCCGCAGGTCCTTCGCCCTGCCCGAGTTCGATCCCTTCTGGGTCCGCGTCCAGGAGCTGGATCTGGTGGTCGGCATGCACTCGGGCGACCCCGGCTACAGCCGGTACATCAACGAGTGGGAAGGCATCGGCGGCTACGAGATGAGCATCTCCCGTCACGCCCGGCGTGCCGCGCCCGCCTTCCTCATGCTCGCATCGGAGAAGGACAACCTGATCGATGCGATGGCGTCGATCATCGGCCACGGTCTGGCCACCCGGTTCCCGCAACTGCGGTTCCTTCCGGTTGAGTTCTCCAGCAAGTGGATCCGGCCGTTTTACACCAAGCTTCAGCGGAAATGGGACGAGACCCCGGTGCTGTTCGACGAGAACCCGGTGGAGGTCTTCAACCGCAACGTCTGGGTCCACGTCTTCCATGAGCCGGATCCCAAGGGCATCATCGACCTCGGCCTTCCGGTCGACCACATCATGTTCGGTTCCGACTTCCCGCACCCCGAAGGCATGGGGGACCCTCTCGCCTATTCCACCGTCGTCGCCGACCTGCCGCTCGAGCAGCAGGCGCTGATCATGGGCGGGTCCCTCGAGAAGGCCATGCGGGTAGGCAAGTACGCCTAGCCGGCTCCGCTCGTAATGAAACCCAATCAGCCCGCCGGCGAGGCAACAACAACGGAAGCGACGAGCAGCTGGCGAGAGCTGGCTGTGGCCCGGTCACTGGATTCGGCGCGGATGCGGGCCGAGACTCGCGTTCAGCGCTTCCTTGATGCCGCAGTTGAGCTGATGAACGCTTCCCCCGGGAAGGAGTTCACGGTGCAGGAGGTAGTTGAGCGATCGGGTCAATCGCTGCGCTCTTTCTATCAGTACTTCGCCGGCAAGCACGAGCTTCTCCTGGCACTGTTCGAAGAGTCGGTCCGCTCCACCGCCGAGCACCTTCGAGAATGCGTCGCAGAAGAGGACGATGCGATGGACCGCCTTCACCGCTTCGGCGTCGAGTACTACCGGCTTTGCCGTCCCACGGCCAGGACCCGCTCGGTCAAGAAGTACCCCATTATCGGAATGGCTGACTTCGCCCAGCAGCTCCTGACGGAGTACCCGAAGGAGGCTTCCATTGCCTTCGTCCCGCTCGTCTCACTGTTCGAGGAACTCCTGGACGACGCCGCTGCCGCCGGCCTGGTCCGCTCTGATCTTCACCGCGGCCGGGCGACCGGTGTCATCCTGCAGGCACTGATGTTCAACGTCTTCGCGACCACGATCAGCGGCTCTTCCGGCCGCGGCGGCGACAGTGCGTCGGAAGACCTCTGGAACCTGATCGTCCACGGCATCGGTACGGCCCAGCGAGCCTGATCGAGGCGGGTAGCCGAGCATGGGGGAAAGCGGTCGACGGCAGATGTCGCTGGTGGGATTCATGCAGGCGGCCAACACGACCGTCTACGCAGGGTCCTGGCGACATCCTGCCACCGATAATGGCTTCCTCACCCACAGCTATTACCAGAAGCTCGGGCGGACGCTCGAAGAGGGCTGCTTCGACCTGATGTTCTTCGACGACCGGCTGGCCATGCCCGGCGTCTACGGCGGGTCGGTGGCCGACGCCGTTCGCCTCGGTGCCCGGCCGGTCAAGCTCGACCTCAGCGTCGTGCTCGGCGTGGTCGCAGGTGCCACGCGCTCGATCGGTCTGGGGGCAACCTACTCGACGACCTACTACTCGCCGTTCCACGTCGCCCGCACCTTCGCCACGCTCGACCA
>JBPYFF010000441.1:0-2026 GCA_051984455.1 Acidimicrobiales bacterium
CAAGGTGGGATCCGATGTGACCAGTACGTGCTCGAGCAGATCGCGACTGAGCGACCTCGCCTCCCCCTTGGCCTGCTGGACAGACCGTACGAACGAGATGCCCTCGAGCACGAACGAGATCGCCAGCATGACGTAGCCGACGATGAAGTTGGTGGCCGGCTCCGGGTGGATCAGTTCCTGGATGCCGTGAGTGACAGACACCGCGGCCCCGGCCACGAACAGGCCGAGCGCGGCGAACAGCGACCACACGTACGCCTCCCGGCCGTGTCCGAGCGGATGCGCGATATCAGCTGGTCGTCGCGAACGCCGGTCCGCGATCAGCAGGAACACCCCGTTGCCCGCATCCGCCCACGAGTGAGCCGCCTCGGCAAGCATCGACGCCGACGACGTAATCACCGCGGCGGCCGACTTGGCCACGGCGATCAGCACATTGGCGGCAAGCGCGACAAGCACCGTCAGCCAGCTCTCAGATCCGCCCGAGTCGCCCGCTCCCGGAACCCGCCCGAAGATGTCCACGGGCTCAGGTACGTTCACCGCGCCGGTCGGCTCATCAGCCACCGCCCCAAGCTATCGGACCGGGCGGCCTCTTCCCGGCCCCAAGGTCGGGCTGCGATGGAGCACACAATGGCGGTGGAGCTACCGCCGACCAGGACCAGCGGCAGTGAAAGCTCCCCCGTCATTCGATTCGGAAGGGCATGTCGCATGAACGGACAGAACCGCGCCCGGGCCAACCACGGCGGAGACGCTGTTTACGGCATCGGCCTGATCGGTGCCTTGGTCTACTACATCCAGCAGGCCGACGGCTTCTGGGCCGTCATCCTCGGCATCCTCAAAGCCCTCGTCTGGCCCGGCTTCGTCGTCTACGACCTCCTGCATTTCCTCGGCTCTTAGCCCGCGCTCAGATGAACAGCAGCTGGGCGCCGTTGGTGAGTTCGATGAAGTCGGCGGCGCTGATGATGCCTTCGACGTCGTCGCGCAGGTCGGACTCGGTCAGCTTCATCATGTCCGCCGACATCCGGCACGCCCACAGGTGACCGCCGGCGGCCACGATCTGATCGAGAAACTCGGGCACCTCGGGAACGCCGAGGTCGGCGATCTGCTTCTTCAGCATGTGGGTCGCCATCGCGGTCATCCCGGGCAGCGGGGTGAGCGCCTGAGGGATGTGTGCATCGCCGATCGGGTGCATCGCGGTGTTGCCCACCGGGCTGAACTGGAGGTCGTTCATCCGCGACTTCACGATCATGTCGATGCCCCAGAAGGTGAAGAACAGATGGGTTTCGACCCCTTCGCCCAGCGCCGAGTTGGCGATGATGAGGCCCGGATAGGCCATGTCGAGGTTGCCCTTGGAGCAGATGATGGCGATCTTGCGGCCGGCTTCGGCCTCGTCGTCGAAGTTCGGGATCAGGCCCGGACGGATTTCGCTGGTTGTCATCGTGGTCACCTTCCTGGCGGTCATACGCAGCCGTGTGGCTTCGGCAGTCCGGCGATGTACGCCATCTTCTTGCCGGGCTTCTTCGGGAACAGTGCGAACTGCTCCTTGACCGGAACGCCGCCGACGGCCTGAACCCGGCGCGTGGTGGCGGTCTCGCCCTTCTGTACGAAATCCGCGCGCAGGAAACGCAGGACCTTCCAATGGGCGTCGGTCAGCTCGATGCCGATGTTGGCGGCGAGCACCTTCGCAAGGTCCTCGTCCCACTCGTCGTACTCGGTCAGGAACCCTTCGTCGTCGACGTGGACGGCATGGCCGTCGAGTGTGGTGACAGGCATGGTGTTGCCCTTCTCGTGTGATGGTCAGGAATCGACGTGCTTGCCCGCCATGGACATCAGCGTCGGCACCGGCATCGGCCTGCCCTTGAGCAGCAGGTGCCAGTAGGCCCAGCGGAAGCCGAGCTTGCCCAGATGGTTGGCCCGTGACTCCTCGAGCAGCGTGAACGGCCCGACCCGGGGCAGCGGGTACTTGCCCGGGAGAGGCTCGGTGTCGTAGTTGAAGTCGATCAGCAGGCCCTTGCCGTGACCGGACTCGACG
>JBPYFF010000442.1:0-2107 GCA_051984455.1 Acidimicrobiales bacterium
AGCGCCGGCGTGACCGCTCTTTGAACGCCCGCCAGATGAGCACCGCCCGGGCTCGACCGGAAAGGACCGCGGCAGCCGCGTGTTGAACGGTCGCGCAGGCACCTCCTCCCCCACCTCTGGTCCGGGAGCTGAACCGAAGCTGCGGGATGCCGAGGTTGCGGGCCACCGCCAGTTCGTCGTTGCCGTCGAGCTGAAAGGTCACCGACCCGTCGATGTCCCCGGGTGTCAAGCCCGCATCGCTGATCGCCGCCCGGCCAGCCTCGACCGCCAGCTGCAAGGGACTGCGGCCGGCGTCCTTGGAGTATTCCGTGTGCCCGATCCCGCAGATGATGGCGTCCATCAGGCGTCTTCCAAAGGTCGAGCTCGGAACTGCGGCAGCCGCACACCGTCGACATCGGCGAAAAACACTTCCACCGGAAGATCGTTTCTCACTTGCCCCCACGGCAGGCCCTGCAAGTTCGCCACCAGCCGCACGCCTTCCTCGAGTTCGACCAATACCACGATGCGCGGCTCGGTGTCGGGCTCCGTCGGATGATGCGACACCACCCAGGAATAGATCGAGCCCCGGCCCGAAGAGGTGACCGCTTCCCATTCCAGCGACAGACACTCCGGGCACATTGGCCCGGGCGGGTGACGGAACCGACCACAGTCGGCGCACCGCTGGATGCGCAACTGACCGTCTCGAACACCGTCCCAGAAGAACCGGTTGTCCTCATCAGTGACGGGCGGGACGGCACGGGGCATGACCGTCAGTGTCCCACCGGATTGTCGAGCACGACCCGATCGGTGACGAGCTCATCGATCTCATGGTCGTCGAAATGGAGCTCGCGCAGAATCTCCCGGGTGTGTTCACCGCAGAGGCAGGGACCGCGCTGGATCTCGGGCGGCGTGGCGGAGAACTCGACCAGGCGGCCGCAGTCCTCGAAGCGGCCCACGCCTCCCGCGTGGGTCGTCGCCACCCATCCGCGTTCCTTTGCTTCGGCGTCGCCGAAGAGATCCCGGCAAAAGGCTTCGTCGACGATCTCCAGGGCGACACCGGCGTCATCGAGCAGCTTGAAGACCTCGGACCCCGATCGGCCTTCGAACTCGCGGGCCAGCCGGTCCGGCCCGACCGCCTCTCCCTCCGGTAGGTCGAGCGCAAGATGGAGCCGGCGGCGGTGGTCGTCGGTGACGGCCGCGACAAACACCCAGCCGTCGGTGACCTGATAGAGCCGATAGTACGGGGAGAACCCGTATTGGTGCTGGTCGACGTGGACCCACTCGCCCGGCCTGCCGTCGGCGTGGATCCAGGCGTACGACGTGTTCAGCAGGCAGGCGTTCACGATCGACGTGCTCACCGCCTGCCCTCGACCGGTGAGCTCCCGGAGATACAGGGCCAGGGTCATGGCGATGGCCGCCAGCAAGCCGTTGCCGGTATCGCCCATGCCGCTGCGACTCCAGAGGGGAGGATTGCCGGCGTGGCAGGCACCGTCCTCCCACTCGGTTCCGCAGAGGGCGTTGGCGGTTTGATCTGTCCCGGGAAGATCCGATCTCGGGCCCTTCTCGTACCCACGGGTGTTGCAGAACACGAGACGGGGATGGCGCTCGCGCAGCGACTCATAGTCGATGCCGAGGCGCGCCGCTGCCCCCGGCCGCCAGTTGGTCGCCACCACGTCGGCCCGGTCGATGAGGGCATCAAGGATCTCGCGGCCCCGGGGGTCCTTCAGATTCAATGCGATACTGCGCTTGCCCCGGTTGGTGCCCAGGCCCATATGAGTTGCGGCCCAGAACGTGTCGTGCCTGGCATGAACCTTGATCACTTCCGCGCCGAGATCGGCAAGCATCTTGGGGCCGAACGGCCCCGCCACACCGAGCCCGAGATCGAGGACCCGAACGCCTTCGAGCGGGGCGCGCAGTCTTCTGGACGCCGGCCGGCCCGCACCGCGACCGCCGGGGTCGCTTTCGGAGAACTCGAGCACGTTGCCGACATGGCGGATCCTGCCATGCGTCGGGTGATCAACCTCGACCACACAGCCATCGGCGAGGAAGGAATCGTCCGCCAGCGCTTCCGCCGGACTCCGCACCGGGACGAGACCCATGCCGGACTCCTCCGCCACCCGGACCCATT
>JBPYFF010000443.1:0-3107 GCA_051984455.1 Acidimicrobiales bacterium
CCATCCCGCCGACCATCGAGGCATTCAACGCCACCATCGACCCGAGCAGAGAAGGGTGACCCACCCCGTGAGCGTCCAGGTGCGCATTCCGACCCAGTTGCGGACCCTCTCGAGTGGGGCCAGCGAGGTGGCGGTCGATGGGACCACGGTGGCCGAGGTGCTGAAGGCGCTGGACGCGGCCCATCCGGGCTTCAGCGACCGGCTGTTCAGCGAGGACGGCAAGCTCAGACGGTTCGTCAACGTGTTTGTCGCCGACGAGGACATCCGTTTTCTCCAGGGGCTGGAGACGCCTGTTGCCCCGGCGGCGACGGTGTCGATCATCCCCGCGGTCGCCGGCGGCTAGGAGCGCACCGGCCGGTTCGGGCCGTGGTTGCGTTCCGCCCGCGGAGGCGGTTTACTGTTAGCACTCACCTAATGAGAGTGCTAATCCCGGTCGCCCAATGGAGGGACAAAGAGGCCGATGCCCAAGCTGATTGCATTTGACGAGACCGCCCGCCGCTCGCTCGAGAGCGGCATGAACCAGCTGGCCGACGCAGTGCGAGTAACCCTTGGCCCGAAGGGTCGCAACGTCGTTCTGGAAAAGAAGTGGGGCGCGCCCACCATCACCAATGATGGCGTCTCCATCGCCAAGGAGATCGAGCTGGAGGACCCCTACGAGAAGCTCGGTGCCGAGCTCGTCAAGGAGGTCGCCAAGAAGACCGATGACGTCGCCGGCGACGGCACGACCACCGCCACCGTGCTGGCGTGGGCCATGGTCAGAGAGGGCCTTCGCAACATCGCCGCCGGGGCCAACCCGATGTCCCTGAAGCGAGGGATTGAGGCGGCGGTGGAGGAGGCGGTAGCCAGCCTCAAGGACATCTCGACCGAGACCGAGACCAAGGAGCAGATCGCCCAGGTTGCGGCCATCTCGGCCGCCGACACCGAGATCGGCGCCATGATCTCCGAAGCCATCGACAAGGTCGGCAAGGACGGCGTCATCACCGTCGAGGAATCGCAGACCTTCGGCATGGACATGGAGCTGGTCGAGGGCATGCGCTTCGACAAGGGCTACATCTCCCCGTATTTCGTCACCGATCCCGAGCGGATGGAAGGCGTTCTCGAGGATCCCTACATCCTGCTGGTCGGCTCGAAGATCTCGGCCGTACGTGACCTCCTGCCGGTGCTGGAGAAGGTCATGCAGTCCGGCCGTCCGCTGGTGATCATCGCCGAGGACGTCGAAGGCGAGGCTCTCGCCACCCTGGTCGTCAACAAGATCCGCGGCACGTTCAAGAGCGTGGCCGTGAAGGCCCCCGGCTTCGGAGAGCGGCGGAAGGCCATGTTGCAGGACATGGCAATCCTCACCGGTGGCCAGGTCGTGACCGAGGAAGTGGGCCTGAAGCTCGAGAACGTGACCCTCGACCTGCTGGGCAAGGCCCGCAAGATCGTCGTCACCAAGGACGAGACGACCATGGTCGAGGGAGCGGGATCTGAGGCCGACATCAAGGGCCGGATCAATCAGATCAAGACCGAGATCGAGAACACCGACTCTGACTACGACCGTGAGAAGCTGCAGGAGCGCCTGGCCAAGCTGTCCGGCGGCGTCGCGGTGATCAAGGTCGGTGCGGCCACCGAGGTCGAGCTGAAGGAGAAGAAGCACCGCATCGAAGACGCCGTCTCCACCACCAAGGCCGCGGTGGAAGAGGGCGTCGTCCCGGGCGGCGGCGTGGCGCTGCTCCGTGCCCAGAAGCGGGTTCAGGACGCGGCGCAGAAGCTCGAGAGCGACGAGGCAACGGGCGGCCGCATCGTGATGCGGTCACTCGAGGAGCCCCTGAAGCAGATCGCGGTCAACGCCGGTCTCGAAGGCGGCGTCGTCGTGGAAAAGGTCCGCAACCTGAAGAAGCCGTCGGAGGGCCTCAATGCCGAGACGGGGGAGTATGAGGACCTGGTGAAGGCGGGCGTCATCGATGCTGCCAAGGTGACCCGTTCTGCCTTGCAGAACGCGGCGTCCATCGCGGCCCTCTTCCTCACCACCGAGGCCGTCATCGTCGACAAGCCCGAGGAGAAGGCGCCGGCCATGCCCGGTGGCGGCGGCATGGAGGACTTCTAGAGCAAGAAGCGGAAGGAAGGGGCGCCCGCGGGCGCCCCTTCCTCGCGCCGGTCCGTAGACTCCCAGGGCGTGAGCGAACGGCTTACTCCCTCGACCGGGTGGTGCGTACTGCACCTGTTTTGCAAGTTGGCGCCCGAGCGCGCTGGCGGCGTTGACCGGGAAGCTATCGCCGGGGCGGTCAAGGCGGCTCAGGGCGGTGATCATCAGGTGGTGGCCTTCTCCGTCTTCGGCCACAAGGCCGACCTCGGGTTCATGGCCGTTGGGCCGGAGTGGCTCAGGCTGAGGGCGCTGCAGACCGATCTCCAGGCGGCGGGCCTCCAGGTCGCCGACTCGTACGTGTCGCTGACCGAGGTCTCCGAATACGCCAAGGGCCTGCCAGAGGAGATGCTGCAGGCCCGCCTCTATCCCCGGCTGCCGCCCGAGGGCAAGCGAGCGTTCTGCTTCTACCCGATGTCCAAGCGCAGGGGGGAGGGCCACAACTGGTATGCCCTGGGCTTCGACGAGCGGGAAGCGCTCATGCGCGGGCACGGCGCAACCGGCCGCACGTTCCGGGGCCGGGTCCTCCAGCTCATCACCGGTTCAACCGGTCTTGACGACTATGAGTGGGGGGTGACCCTGTTCGCCGTCCGGCCGGACGACCTGAAAGATGTCGTCTACACCATGCGATTCGACGAGGCGTCGGCCCACTATGCCGACTTCGGCCCCTTCTACGCAGGCGTCGTCGACGAGGTCGAGGCCGTTCTGGCCCAGGTCGGGCTGGCATGACCGACCTTCTGTACCTGCGAGACGCGTACTTGCGCTCCATGGATGCCGAGGTGGTGGCGAGCCGGGACGGTGCGGTCGCGCTCGACCGCACTGCCTTCTACCCGACAGGTGGCGGCCAGCCGAACGACACCGGTTCGCTGGATCATCTTGCGGTGGTCGACGTTCGCAAGGAAGGCGACCTCGTGTGGCATGTGCTGTCCAATGCTGGTGGCGGGGGGTTGCCTGCGGTGGGCGACCGGGTGCACGGCTCGATCGA
>JBPYFF010000444.1:0-3636 GCA_051984455.1 Acidimicrobiales bacterium
AAGGGCCTCGAGCGCCACCACCCAGCTGTCGTAGTACGGTCGACCGGGCTCGTCGGCGATGGCGTCGATCAGGCGCAGGCGGAAGGCGTCCCACGGCAGGCCGGTGCGTTCAACCGTGGCGAGCGCGATCGCAAACGCACGCGCCTGCCAGGGTGCATCAAAGACCAGTTCGCCGTTGTCTCGAGGCGGTGCTGTTTGCTCCCCCATCAACGCGATGGCGTCGGACAGGTCATTCATCGCTTCATCACAGCCGTTCCACGCCGATCATCGAGTCGCGGGTGACGAGGGCGGCAAGCTCGGCCTCCGACAGGTGTTGCGTCCCGGCCGGTCGTTCGGGCAACACCAGGTACCGGGTTTCGGCACTCGAGTCCCAGACGCGGACCTCGGTGTCCGCCGGCAACGATGTGCCCATCTCCTCCAGCAGCGCGCGTGGCTCCCGAACGGCACGGGACCGGTACGCGGGAGCCTTGTACCACTTCGGAGGGAGTCCGAGCGTGGGCCAGGGGTAACACGAGCAGAGCGTGCAGACGATGAGATTGTGAACGGTAGGCGTGTTCTCGACGACCACCATGTGGTCACCCTCGGGCCCACCGAAGCCCAACTCGGCGATGGCCGCCGTCCCATCCGCCAGCAGCCGGCTCTTGTAACCCGGGTCCACCCAGGCGCGGGCCACGACCTTGGCCCCGTTCATGGGACCGAGGTTGTGCTCGAAGTGCTCGACGATGGCGTCCACGTGAGCACGATCCAGGAGGCCTTTTTCCTCCAGCACGGACTCGATCGCGGCCACGCGGGCCTCCAGGGGGGCCGGTGGCGCGAGACGATGTCCGTCGCCATGGCTGTTTCGTCCGTCGCTCACCGGTCCTCTTCCAGGTAGAACTCCCACAGGTCAACGTAGATCGCCTCGCCGTCGGCGCCGCCGTCCCCCCACAGCTCTCTGGTGGAGAAGCGGACGGAGTAGGTGGGGTCCGGGACCTGGCCACCACCGTGGGCTTCGACGTCGGGCAGGTTGGCCGGAGCGTCAACTCGAGCCACGATGCCCCGCCTGCCCTGCACATACCTCGGGGCCCGGGTGTGACCTCGGGGATGCCACTCTCTGACCCTGACCCGGTCCCCTGGCGCGAACCGGGCCTCACCACCCGCCCCGGCCACTCGCGGCGAGGTGCCCCGCCCGAAACGTGAGAGGGGAAATGGCCCGCCGGCTCGGCGCTCGAGCTCGGCCTGCGATATCAGACCGGCCTCGACCAGGATGGTGGCGGCCGAGGTCAGCCAGTGCTCGTAGTACGAGGACGACAGATAATGGGCCGGCTCCATCCGCTCGATGCCGTGACGGAAGACGCCGCCACCCGGCTGCAGCGCCCCGAGCGTGGCCATGCTGGCGGCAAAGGCGCGCCGCTCCCAGTCCTCGCCGAACACCGGCTCGGCCGGCACCCGGTCAACCGCGCCGAAGCCCTCAAGCCCTCCAATGTCGTGGACACCGTCCATGTAGTGGGGCGCGGAGGTTGGCGGACGGACTAGCCGGCTGCGTCCAGGGCGGCTCCGCCGAAGGGATTGTCGAGGATGTACTTCCAGCTGCCGTCTGACTGACGCCGGACGACTTCGGCCGTCGTGCCTTCCATCGGATCCGAGCCTGGCACCTCCAGCCGCCACTTACTGTGAGTCAGGGCGAGGTCGCCGTTCCTCATGGCGGTAGCACCCAGGACCGACATGGTTCCGCCCATATCGACGAATCCCTTCAGCGCCGGTCGGATCTCGTCCCTGCCGGTGACCGTCGGGGCACCGGGTCCGGGAAGAAGGACGGCATCCTCTTCGTACAACTCGGCCAATATGCCCTCGAGGTCCCCGGAATTGAAGTACTTCACGAACTGGTCGATGACCCGCTCGGGATCGGTGACTCCCATAACCCCTCCCATCAATTGCCGTGCCGGAGGGCAAGGTAGCCGATAGCGGCTCCCGGCGTTGTCTGCCGCGCCAGGTTGTTCCAGACGGGGCGGCGTTATCATTTTCAATCATGGCTTCGAACCCATCAACTGCTCCCGTCCCTGACTTCGACGCCGTCGTTGTGGGGTCCGGTTTCTCCGGCCTGTACATGCTGTACCGCCTGCGCGACGTGCTCGGACTGTCGGTCCGGGAATACGAGGCGGGAGACGGGGTGGGCGGTACGTGGTACTGGAACCGTTACCCCGGAGCGAGGTGTGACTCAGAGAGCTATTACTACTCGTATTCCTTCTCGGACGAGCTTCAGCAGGAATGGGTCTGGAGCAGCAAATACCCGGAGCAACCGGAGATCTTGCAATATCTCGAACACGTGGCCGATCGCTTCGACCTGCGCAAGGACATCCAGCTCAGCACCCGGGTGACCAGCGCCGTGTTCCATGAGGACGGCGACTACTGGGAGGTTCACACCGATCAGGGCGATGTGGTGACGGCACGGTTTTTCATCAGCGCGGTGGGGTGTCTCTCCGCCGCTAATGTGCCCCCGATTCCCGGCCTCGATCAGTTCGAGGGCGACTGGTACCACACCGGTGCTTGGCCCCAGGAGGGAGTGGACTTCACCGGCAAACGAGTCGGTCTCATCGGCACCGGCTCGACCGGAATCCAGGCCACCCCCGTCATTGCGGCGGAAGCCGATCATCTCACCGTCTTCCAGCGGACCCCGAACTACAGCGTCCCTGCCCGCAATTTTCCCCTCACCGACGATCAGCTCCGCCAGATCAAGGATCATTACGACGAGATCCGTCGCAAGTGCCGGGCGTCCTTTGGCGGCTTTCCCTACGACCCGAGCGACAAATCGGCCATGGAGGTGAGCGACGACGAGCGAGAGGCCACCTACGAAAGCCTGTGGGCGGAGGAGGGCGGCTTCAAGTTCATCTACGGCTCCTATAACGACCTGTTGTTCAACGAAGCGTCCAACGACACGGCGTCAGAGTTCATCCGTAGGAAGATCCGCGAGATCGTGACGGATCCGGAGGTGGCCGAGACGCTGCTGCCCAGGGACTACCCGTACGGCACCAAGCGCCCGCCCATCGACACCGACTATTACGAAACGTTCAATCGCAACAACGTCACCCTGGTGGACCTGCGGAAGACGCCGATCATGGAGATCACGGCCAACGGGATCCGCACAACGGGCCGGGACTACGAGCTTGACATCATCGTGTTCGCCACCGGCTTCGATGCGATGACCGGCTCTCTCCTCAGGATCGACATCGAGGGCGCGAACGGGCTGACCTTGAAGGAGAAATGGGAGGGCGGCCCAACGACCTATCTCGGCGTGCAGGTTGCCGGTTTCCCCAACATGTTCGTCATCACCGGGCCAGGCAGTCCTTCGGTGCTCACGAACATGCCCATGGCCATAGAACAGCACGTCGAGTGGATCGCCGATTGCATCTCCTACCTACGGGAGCAAGGCCTTACCCGGGTGGAGGCGACAGCCGAGGCGGAAGAAGCATGGGTCGAGCACGTCCACGAGGTGGCTGAGTCCACCCTTTTCCCCCGCGCCAATTCCTGGTACCTGGGCGCCAACATCCCCGGGAAGAAACGGGTCTTCATGCCCTACGTCGGCGGGTTCGCCCCGTACCACAAGCGGTGCAATGAAATTGTGACCAACGGCTATGAGGGCTTCGCCTTCTCAGCGCC
>JBPYFF010000445.1:0-6386 GCA_051984455.1 Acidimicrobiales bacterium
AACGGGCGACGGCTGGTCGTGTCCCGCCCTACAACCTGTCCGCCGAGGAGTCGCTCCTCGGTGCCATGCTGCTTTCTCGCGACGCCATTGCCGCCGCGGTGGAGACCTGCGCGGCCGACGATTTTTACAAGCCGGCTCATGCCCACATTTTCGACGCCATCTGCGCGTTGTACGGCCAGGGCGAACCGGCCGACCCTGTCACCGTCGCCGACGAACTGCGCCGGGCCGACTTGCTCGACGCCATCAGCGGAGCGGCCACCCTCACCTCCCTCCAGGCCAACACCCCCGCCACCGCCAATGCGGGGCGTTACGGCCGGATCGTCGAGGAACACGCTCTCCTGCGGCGCTTGATCGGCGTGGCCAACGAGATCGCGGAGCTGGGCTACTCAGTTCCCGAAGACGTCGCCGCGGTGGTCGACCGGGCCGAGTCGATGGTGTTCCAGGTGGCCGAGCGCCGGGTCATCGACACCTTGCGACCGCTCCACGATCTTCTGTCCGAGAGCCTCGACCGCCTCGAGGCGCTGTATGACCGGGGCGAGGCGATTACCGGTGTCCCGACCGGATACGTCGACCTCGACGAGCGCTTGTCGGGGTTACAGCCGTCCAACCTGATCATCGTCGGCGCGAGGCCCGCCATGGGCAAGACGAGTTTCGGCCTCGGTTTAGCGGCGCATGCCGCCATGGAGGCCCGTCTGCCGGTCCTTTACTTCTCCCTCGAGATGAGCCACCCGGAGATCACCCAGCGCCTGCTGTGTTCTGAGGCGCGCGTCGACTCTTCCCGCATTCGCAACGGCCGGCTGCTCGAGTCCGACTGGCCAAAGATCAGCCACGCCATCGGCCGGCTCGGCGAGGCGCCGCTCTACATCGACGACAACCCCAACCTCAGCGTGATGGAGATCCGCGCCAAGGCCCGGCGGTTGAAGAGCCGGCTCAGCGAGCTGGGCGTCATCATCGTCGATTACCTCCAGCTCATGTCGACCCGGACCAACGCCGAAAACCGGCAGGTTGAAGTCTCCGAGATCAGCCGGGGCCTCAAAATCCTCGCTCGAGAGCTGGAGGTTCCCGTCGTCGCCCTCTCCCAGCTTTCCCGCAACCTCGAGATGCGAGCCGACAAGCGCCCTGTCCTGGCCGACCTTCGGGAGTCCGGGTGCATGCCGGCATCGACAAAGCTGCTGCGAGCTGACAATGGCGAAGCGGTGACGCTGGGCGACCTGGTGCTGACCCAGGAACAACCGGAGGTGTGGTCACTTGACGCCAACTGGCGACTCGTACCTCGGCGGGTCCTGCGTGCTTTTCCTTCGGGGATAAAGCCGGTATATCGCTTGCGATTGGCCTCCGGCCTAGAAGTGGAGGCCACCGGGAATCACCGCTTCCGGACGATTGAAGGATGGGCCCGCCTTGATGAGCTGTCCGAGGGGGATTTCATCGCGGTGCCGAGGCAAATTCCCTCTCCGCTCCGAACGGACAAATGGGACGATGATTCATTGATCCTGCTCGCCCACTTACTAGGCGACGGCTCAATTGGTCCCCGTGGTGTCAAGTACGCAACCGCTGACGAGGCGAATCGAGAGGTCGTCGCCGGAGCGGCGCTTCGACTGTTCGGAATCGAAGTGCAAGGTCGCCAGCAGGGCAAAACGTGGTTGCTCTGGCTTCCCTCGCCCTACCCACTTACTCACGGCCGACATCACCCAATCCACAACTGGCTCGCACCACTGGGTTTGTGGGGCTCCCGTTCGCATAACAAGTTCATTCCGGAGCCCATCTTTCGGCTTCCGGACCCTCAAATTGCGTTGTTTCTACGCCACCTATGGGCCACCGACGGCTCGCTCACCCTGACACAAAATGGCCGGGGTCCTGTCGTCCGTGCCTACTACGCGACCACAAGCCGTGCGCTGGCCGACGGGGTGCATCGTGCCCTTCTGCGGCTGAACGTTCGATCCCGGATCGCCCGAGCTCGCAAAACGAGGTATCGCGACTCCTGGCACGTCCGAATCGATGGTGCTGAGAACACGGAACGCTTTCTGACCCTTGTGGGATGTCATGGGAAGCGAGGAAAGGAAGTCCCCCGCTGCCGAGACATAGTGCGCCGGGTCAAACCGAACCCGAACGTCGATCTCATTCCCTGGGGGATTGCCGGACAGGTGAAATGGGCCATGAAGGAAGCCGGCGTCTCCGGGCGTTCGCTCGCGTCACAATTATCGGAGGGGTACAGCGGTTCCTACCTTCTCGGAGACCAACGGCGGCCGCGCCGATTCAGCCGGGGGCGACTGGCCAGGATCGCTGCCATTCTCGGCGACGACCAACTGGCAGCCCTGGCCACCTCCGGTGTCTTCTGGGATGAGATCGTCGAGCGGACGCCTCTCGGTTTAATGCCCACCTTTGACGCCACCGTGGAAGACACGCACAACTTCGTGGCGAACGGTGTCATCGCGCACAACTCGCTTGAGCAGGACGCCGACGTGGTGATGTTTCTTTACCGAGATGAGGTCTACAACCCGGAGTCGCCCGACCGGGGCACGGCCGAGGTGATCCTTTCCAAGCACCGCAACGGTCCGACAGGGGTGACCCAGCTGGCCTTCCTCGACCACTACACCCGCTTCGCCAACATGGCGCGGGTCTAGATCGGCCGCCACACCGGCAGTTGCCGGGTCGCCGGGCAACAGACGCCACTACTCTCAATGCTCGGTGTTGGTCTCGCGGATCTCCGCCGGGCCGGTCGTAGCGATCCTGGCAGCCACCGCCGCGCTGGCGGTGTTGATCGTTCTTGCCGTTTCTTACGCTTTATACCTTCGCGGTCGCAGATAGAGCAACGAGCCCGGTCAACCCTCGGGCGGCATTTCCCTCTCCCGTCGCCACGCACAGTGCAGAGGATGCCCGGTGCAGTGTTGACGCAGGAGTGCTACCGTCTGCGAACCACGTCGGTGACCGCACCTCCGCCGTGGGAGAAACCGGTTTCTTCCCCCAGGGATATCCAGTCTGCGATTCCTGGCCGGGTTCTCCACAGCTTGTGGATCAGTTTGTGGACAGCTAGAAGCCGGGGAGGCGCAGACCGCTGGTGACAGACGCACGCGAACTGTGGAATTCCTGCTCCAAACGCCTCATGACACAAGTGTCCGAGGCGACGTGGCGGACCTGTTTCGATGCCCTCAGCGCGGTCGCTATGGACGAAAACACCCTGGTCCTGGCGGTGCCGAGCACGCTCGTGCTCGAACGCTTGCAGGGTCGCTACCGCGCCATGATCGAAGACACCCTCGCCGAGATCGCGGGCGAACCACTCAAGGTCGAGCTGTTGATACGGGCATCGCCGGCCGACACCACCGACGGCACGGCCGAGGCGTCGGCGTTGTCCACAAGCGCCAGCCATCCGGCTGACTCGGCGCCGCGAACCGGGGGGCCGGGCTGGGGGGAACCAAGCGGGCACCGGCAGCCGCGGACCCCGTTGAATCCCCGCTATACGTTCGACGCCTTTGTGATCGGCGCGTCCAACCGGTTTGCCCACGCCGCCGCCCAACGGGTGGCCGAAACGCCCGCCAGTTCCTACAACCCGCTGTTCATCCACGGCGACTCAGGGCTGGGAAAGACCCACCTGCTTCATGCCATCGGCCACTACGTCGATGAGAACTTCCCGACGTCTCACGTTCGCTACGTGTCGACCGAGACGTTCATGAACGAGTTCGTCGATTCCATCCGGACCAACACCGGTTCGGCCTTTAAGCGGCGCTATCGAGCCTGCGACGTCCTTCTGGTGGACGACATTCAGTTCATGGAGAACAAGGAAGGCCTTCAGGAGGAGTTCTTTCACACGTTCAACTCCCTCCACGAGGCCAACAAACAGATCGTCCTGTCCTGCGATCGCCACCCAAGATCGATTGCCACGCTGGAAGATCGGCTGCGGAGCCGGTTCGAATGGGGCCTCATCACCGATGTCCAGCCACCGGAGCTGGAGACCCGGCTGGCGATTCTCCGGAAGAAGGCGGAAGGCGATCGCGCCTATGTACCCGACGAAGTCCTCGAGCTGATTGCGACGCACGTCAAGGACAACATCCGGGAACTGGAGGGGGCCCTCATTCGGGTTTCGGCCTTCGCCAGCCTGACCCAGGAACCGCTCACCGTCGAACTGGCCGAGAAGGTGCTCTCCGACATCCTGGCGAGCGAACAGCCCCGCCAGATCACTCCGAAGAGAATCCTGGAGGCGACCGCCACCACCTTCGGCTTCACCGTTGACGAGCTCTGCGGTCCGAGTCGACGGCGACCGCTGGTGAACGCCCGGCAGATCGGCATGTACGTCTTCCGGGAGTTGACCGACTTCAGCTACCCGGCCATTGCCAGAGAGTTCGGAGGCCGGGATCACACGACCGTGATCCATGCGGTCGAGAAGGTGTCGGGGCTCATGAAAGAACGACGCGTCGTCTACGACCAGGTCACCGCCCTGATTCAGACCATAAAGAGCGGCGGTTAGTCCTAGCGAGGGATGTCCGAGTTGCCGCGGTGGCCGAGCCAGTGAACAACCCTGCGCTTTTTGTGTGTCGGGGCGATGTGATTTGGGGGGAGAACCACAACGGAAAAGGATGAGGGGCGCGTTGTTGTCGGTGGCCTGTGTAATTGTGGGGATACCAGTGGGACAGCAACTTCCCGGTTGACCAGGGAGGATCCCTGCTCGTCCACATTCCACAGCTGCTATTACCGCTACTAGGAATTTAAGAATCTCAAGACGTAGGAAGGCGACCGGTGAAGTTTCGATGCGAACGTGACGTCCTGCTCGATGCCCTCACGACTGCGGGCCGAGCGGTGGCCGGACGAAGTGGCGCCCTTCCGGTTCTCTCAGGGATACGGCTGGACGTAAGCGGGGACCGGTTGCGGCTGGCGGCAACCGATCTGGATTTGACGATCCAGGTCGAGACCGGCGTGACGGGCGTGGCCGACGGGGTTGTCATTGCGCCGGGACGGCTGGTGACCGACATCGTGCGGGCGCTGGAGCCAGGCGCAGTCATGGTCGAGGCGGACGACGATGAGGAGTTGCGGATCAGCGCCGGCCGGTCACAGTTCGCGGTGCGGACCCATTCCGCGGCCGACTTTCCCCGGTTACCGGTGCCGACTGGTGACGCCGTGACCCTGCCGGCGGCCGGGCTGGCCGATGCGCTGCGGCAGGTCGTCCGGGCGGCATCGAGCGAGGATTCGCGCCCGATTCTGACGGGCGTGTTGATGGCGGCCGAGGCGGGTGGTTTGCGACTGGTAGCGACCGACTCCTACCGGCTGGCCGTACGGGACCTGCCTGGGCTGGGTGTGCTGGAGGAGGGGCAAAAGGTACTCGTGCCGTCCCGAGCGCTCTCCGAGCTTCAGCGCCTGTTGGGATCGTCGTCGTCGGCTTCCTCGCCGAGCGGGGGTGGTGATGAGACCGGGGCCGATTCGCCGCCCCGGGGGGGAACCGGGCAGCCGGCCATTACCCTTCGGCTCGGCGATCGCGACGCGACATTCGAGCTTGGTCAGGTCCGGTTGACGACCAGGCTGATCGAAGGCGAGTTTCCCAACTACCGCCAGCTCATCCCCACGGGCTACCCCAACAATTTGATCGTGCCCCGTGACGCCCTCCTCGAGGCAGTACGCCGGGTGAAGCTGCTGGTTCGGGATCCAACCACCCCGGTCCGGATTGCTCTTCGCTCCGACGGGATCGAGCTCGCCGTCATCACCCAGGACTGGGGCCAGGCGACCGAACAGGTGGACGCCAAGTACGAGGGCTCCGAAATGACGGTGGCGTTCAACCCGACCTACTTGATAGACGGCATCGAGGCCATCACCAGCGACGAAGCCCGGCTGGAGACACTCGACGCCCTCAAGCCGGCGACGATCCGGCCGACCGAGGGCTCCGATTATCTGTACCTGCTCATGCCCGTGCGGGTGTCGTAGACCGGGTCCGTGCAGCTGGATCGTCTGTGGCTGACCGACTTTCGGAATTACCTGAGCGCCGAGGCGGCGCCCGCACCCGAGGGACTGACGGTCATCACGGGAAGCAATGGCGCCGGCAAGACCAACCTGCTCGAGGCCATTGGTTACCTAGCCAGCCTGCGCTCGTTCCGGGGAGCGCCCGGCGACGCTCTGGTTCGTGTCGGGGTCGGCCGGGCGGTGGTGCGAGGACAGGTGCGGCGGGAAGGCCGGACGCTGCTCCTGGAGGCCGAACTGGTCCCGGGAGGGCGCGACCGGGTCCAGGTCAATCGTCAGCTCTTGCGCCGTGCCCGCGACCTGCTCGGTGCCCTCCAGGTGACGGTGTTCGCACCCGACGACCTCGCCCTGATCAAGGCCGGGCCGCAGGGCCGCCGCAACTATCTCGACGACCTGCTGGCCGCCCTGCACCCTCGCCACGACGCCCTGCGGAACGAAGTGGAGCGCAT
>JBPYFF010000446.1:0-2686 GCA_051984455.1 Acidimicrobiales bacterium
GCTCGGAGACTGCCCCTTCCGGACGTGCGACGCGAGGTCGCACGCTATGAGTGAACTACTGGATTGGAGGATCGATCTGATGTGATGTTGAGCTGGTAGTTCCAGGTCCGTGCTCGATGGCCTGTCCCCGCCCTGACGTGCGTTGTCCGGCTCCTGGTCGGCGGGGTGCGAAGCTCAGGGGAAAGCCGAAGCGGCGGCCCGTTCCATCCGGGCGGCCGCGGGTGAGGGGAAGACCGGACGGGTGAATTGCTTGAACCCTTGTTGATGCCTCGTCAAGCGGAGCCTCGCGTGATGGATTGCTGGAGCGAGGTGTAAGGACTGGCTGCTGAGAATGCAGCAGATGCCGGCTGGGGAGTCCGTCCGGCCGGGAGAGCACCGTCGGTCCTCGGGGTATAGAGGGCGCCCACCCCGGTCGTAGCTCGTGCGTGCGGAACGCGGGAACCCCGTCGAGGTCCCGGTAGAAGGTGTTGCCGGGTAGGCCGACCGTGAGGAGGGCTGAGTTCCTCGGCGGGAACAGGATGACCGAGAAGCGAATACCGGCAGCCGAAAGGCGACGGGAAACCGTGACGGGTTGGTCGCCTCCTCCATGGCGGTGGTCGCGGATAACCGGCCGGATACCGGGCATGGTGCCCGGGCTCGAAAGGGCGCTGACGCGGTCAGGTGAGCCTGTGGAGAGGATGATGACCGAAGCCCCTGAACCCGAGGACAAGTTAGGCGCCGCGACGGCCGTGGTCGGCGTGGTGAACGGACCAGAGGACGCGTCCTTCGCTTGGCACGCCGTTGATTGGCGGCGGGTGGAGGACGAGGTACGGCGGCTCAGGCAGCGGATCTTCACGGCGTCGAAAGCGGGGGACCTGAGGAAGGTCCGCAACCTGCAGAAGTTGATGCTCCGCTCGCGCGCGAACACGCTGTACAGCGTGCGGCGGGTGACGGAGCGCAACGCCGGTCGCCTGACGGCGGGCGTGGACGGTGAGGTGGTGCTCACCCCGGAGGCCAAAGCAAGACTGGCCGACAGGATCCAGCACCAGGCCGAGCCGTTCAAGGCCTTGCCGGTCAGGCGGGTGTACATCCCCAAGTCAGGGAGCCGCAAGCGTCGCCCATTAGGGATTCCCGTGATCGTCGATCGGTGCCATCAGGCGCGGGTCGTGAACGCGTTAGAGCCCGAGTGGGAGGCCAGATTCGAGCCGAGGTCCTATGGGTTTCGGCCCGGCCGTGGCTGCCATGACGCGATCCAGGCCGTCTACCAGGTCGTCAAGGGCCCGAGCCCGAAACGGCAGTGGGCGCTGGACGCCGATTTGGCCGGGGCGTTCGACCGCATCACCCACGACCACATCCTGGCCACGCTTGGCACCTTCCCCGCGAGGGAGATGGTGCAGGCATGGCTGAAGGCGGGCGTGGTCGAGCAGGGCAGGCTGCACCGCACCGAGGAGGGAACTCCACAAGGCGGTGTCGTCAGCCCACTGCTGTTGAACGTCGCCCTGCACGGGATGGAACAGGCCGCCGGAGTCCACTACTACTCGACCGGCCCCAACGCCGGGAGCGTCGTGAAGGGCTCCCCGACCGTGATCAGATACGCCGACGACTACGTCGCGCTCTGCCACTCCCGGCAGGAGGCGCTCGAGGTCAAGGCGCGGCTCGCCGCATGGCTGACACCCCGAGGTCTGGCCTTCAACGAGGACAAGACGCGCGTCGTCCACCTCAACGACGGCTTCGACTTTCTCGGGTTCAACGTCCGCCGATACCGCGGCAAGCCGCTGATCAAGCCGAGCAAAGCGGCCATCAGACGGATCCGGGAAAGGCTGCGCACCGAGCTGCGGTCCCTCCGCGGGACCAACGCCCAGACGGTGATCAGAAGGCTCAACCCGATCATCCGGGGCTGGGCCGCCTACTACCGGACACAGGTATCGGCCGAGATCTTCGGCCAACTCGATTACTACCTGTGGGGGCTCACCTACAAATGGGCCCGGTTCAGCCACCGCAACAAGCCGGCGACCTGGATCATCTCCAGGTACTTCGGCAAGTTCAACAAAGCCAGGCAGGACCGCTGGGTGTTCGGCGACCGCAATAGCGGCGCCTTCATGCACAAGTTCTCCTGGACCAACATCGTCCGCCACGCACTCGTCAGGCCCGGGGCGTCACCCGACGACCCCGCGCTCGCCGACTACTGGGCCGGGCGACGGCGCAAACGTCCCCTGCCGATCAACCACACCGCCCTGTGGCTCCACCGAGCCCAAGACGGACGCTGCGCGATCTGCAAGGCGATGCTCGCGCCCGTCGAGGACCTGCCACAAACCCCACACCACTGGGAGGTGTGGCTGGCGACCACCCGCAAGACGATCGACGTCACGTGGGACCACGGCAACCCGGACAAAGCAGAACCCCGTCTCGTACACCTCCGCTGCCACCGCGGCAACGGCCCGACACTGCAACCCGCCCACCCGCCATCAGGGCTTGCTCGAGCCGGATGCTCGGAAACGGGCACGTCCGGTTCCTAGGGAGGTCCGGCACGGCAACGTGCCGGACCTACCCGACAGCATCAGCGACGCGACCGCCCGCGCGCGCGTGGCTGCTCTCCGCGGCTGGCGGCAACGCTGACCCGCCCAAGCCGCGGATGCGAAGGGTCGCCAGAGCGCTGGTCGGTGGACGGTTCGCCTCGTATGTTCGAAGCGACCGCTGGCGACGGCTG
>JBPYFF010000447.1:0-2724 GCA_051984455.1 Acidimicrobiales bacterium
AGGAACGATCATCGGCCGGCGGCGGGTGCGTTCGTTCACGAACCGGCCGAGCGCCGATCGGGCGTGGCGCTTGAGCGTCTCGTAGTCCGTCCCGCCACTGTCCGCCGCCTCCTCGAGGCTGGCCACCACCGCGGCCCGTGCTTCGTCGATCAAGGCCTCGGCTTCGGGCGCGTAGACCCACCCCCGGGTAATGATCTCGGGTCCTGTCAGCACTTCGCCCGACTTGGCATCGACGGTCACGACCACGACGACCACGCCTTCCTCTGCCAGTACTCGCCGGTCCCGGAGCACGCCCCGGCCGACGTCGCCCACGATCCCGTCCACATACAGGTAACCGGCGGGTACCTCGTCGACGAAATCGATGGTGTTGTCGTGGAGCTCGACGACATCGCCGTCTTCGGCCAGCAGGACATTCGACCGCGCCACGCCCATTTCGGTGGCGAGACGAGCGTGATGGGTCAGATGGCGGAACTCGCCGTGCACCGGGATGAAGGCGCCGGGGCGGGCGATGGAGAGGAGCGTCTTGAGCTCCTCTCGTTTGGCGTGCCCGCTCACGTGGACCTCGGCCACGCCGGAGTGCACCACTTCCGCTCCCAGCCGGTAGAGGCCGTCGATGACCTTGCCGACGTTGGCCTCGTTCCCCGGGATGGCGTGAGAGGACAGGATCACGATGTCGCCCTCGCCGACCGTGACCCATTTGCTCTCGCCCGCCGCCATCAGGGCCAGCGCCGACATCGGTTCACCCTGTGACCCGGTGGAGATGATGCAGACCTGGCCCGGGTCGAGGTCGCCAATCTTCTCCACGTCCATCAGTGCGCCATCGGGAATGGTGAGGAGCCCCATCATCCGCGCCAGGGCGACGTTCTTCCCCATCGATCGGCCAACCGTCGCGATGGCCCGGCCGTGCGCAACCGCGGCGTTGGCAATCTGCTGAATGCGATGGATGTGGCTGGCAAAGCACGTGACGATCACCCGCCGGCCCTCGTAGGCGGCGAACAAGTCATTGAGCACCCGGCCCACGACCCGTTCGCTCAAGGTGTGACCGGCCTCCTCCGCGTTGGTCGAGTCGGAAAGAAGAAGCCGGACTCCCTCGTCCACCGCGATCGCGCCGATACGAGCCAGGTCAGTCGACCGGCCGTCAACAGGGGTGAGGTCGAGCTTGAAATCGCCGGAGTGAAGGATCACCCCCTGGGGCGTGTGGAAGGCCGTCGCAAAGCCGTGCGGCACGGAATGAGTGACCGGGATGAACTCGACGTCGAACGGGCCGATCTGACGCCGCTCGCCGTCGTGGACGGGATGCAGCTCGGTCTGCCCCAGGAGGCCGGCCTCCTCGATGCGATGACGGGCCAGCCCGAGGGTCAGGGGCGATCCGTATACCGGGAACCGGAGGTGGCGCAGCAGGAAGGGCAGCCCGCCGACGTGATCTTCGTGGCCGTGGGTGAGCACGCACCCCTCGACCCGGTCGCCATTGTCGAGCAGGTAGGTGAAATCGGGCAAGACCAGGTCGATCCCCGGCATCTCGGTGTCAGGGAACATGAGCCCGCAATCGAGGATGAGGATGCGGCCGGCGACTTCAATGCACGCGCAGTTGCGGCCGATCTCGCCCAGCCCGCCGAGGAAGACCAGGCGGACCGCTCCACCGAGATCAGCCAAGGCCGCTCGCATCGGCGGGGCCGACGAGCCGATCGAGAACCTGCCGGGCGCGACCCTCCAGCTCGGCCGGCGCCGGGCCGATCGGGAGCCGGCACTCCCCGGCGGGCAGGCCGAGAACGCGCAGCATCGCCTTGGTCGGCATCGGGTTCGGCGTCAGGTCGCCCGTCTCGAAGCGGTAGGACTCGAGAAGCCGGGCGTTTATCTGACGAGCGGCCTGGACATCACCCTTGCCGAACGTGCTCACCATCTCCTGCAACTGCTCACCTGCCCAATGGCTGGCCACTCCGACCAGGCCGCAACCGCCGACGGCGAGCAGCGGCAGGGTCAGGCTGTCGTCTCCGCTGTACAGGTCAAATCCGGCCGGAGCGTCGGCAACGAGGCGGGCCGACGCGGCCGGATTGGCGGCGGCGTCCTTCACTCCGACGATGGTGGGCGCGGCGGTCGCCAGCCGGATGATGGTCTCGTGCTCGACCTTGCGGCCGGTCCGCACCGGGATGTCGTAGATCAAGACGGGCAGATCGGTGGCCGCGGCAATGGCCCGAAAATGGGCTTCGATGCCGGATTGTGAAGGCCGGCTGTAGTAGGGGGTGACCGCAAGGATGCCGGCTGCTCCGGCGTCCCTGGCCACTCTGGCCAGCTCGACCGAGTGGGCGGTATCGGCGGTGCCGGCGCCGGCAATGACGGGAACATCGACCGCTTCCGCGACGGCCCGCCAAAGATCCCGCTTCTCGCGGTCCGACAGCACCGGGCTCTCGCCGGTCGTGCCGGCGACGACCAGGCCGTCGTTGCCATGGTCGACCAACCAGCGAGCCAGAAGCATCGCTCCGTCCAGGTCGAGCGCGCCCTCCTCGTCGAACGGAGTCGCCATGGCGGTGAGGACGGCGCCGAAGCGGCCCGGGCCAGGCTCGGCCGGCGCCATCAGGGCGCCACCGGGGTCGCGGCCACCGTTGTCGTCAGCTCAAGGTCCTGGTGCAGTTCGGTCCAGACCTCGTCGTAGCTGCCGGCGAGTGGGCGGGCCACGGCATCCTGGTCGCCGGCGTCAACCCGGGCCAGCGCGACCGACAGGCGGCG
>JBPYFF010000448.1:0-16523 GCA_051984455.1 Acidimicrobiales bacterium
CGATCTCGTTGACGAACGGGAAGCCGCGCGGGAGCGCCGTGTTGAAGATGATCCGGCCGGCGGAGGTCTCGATCTCCTCCGTCCCGTTGCCAGCGTTATCGCCATCAGCAGGCCTGCCGGTCTCGGCCGACTCGACCAGCTCGCCAGCCGTGCCGTCCTGGCCGTCCTCACCGTCTTCCCGTCCGACGAGTCCGTCACCATCGGAGCTCACCCCGATGGCGCCGTCCGAGGCCACACGCGGCATCCGGTAGCGGATCTTCGCCTGTAGCTCGATGTTCCCGGCCTCGTACGCTCGCTCGACTTCGTGGAGGTGACGGAACACCTGACCTTCGCCCCGGGCGCCCTCCTTGGTCACCGTCAGGTAATAGGCGCCGAAGACCATGTCCTGGGTGGGCGTCACGATGGGACGGCCGGTCGCCGGCGACAGGATGTTGTTGGCCGAGAGCATCAGGATGCGAGCTTCCGCCTGGGCCTCGGCCGACAACGGCAGGTGCACGGCCATCTGGTCGCCGTCAAAGTCGGCGTTGAAGGCGGTGCACACCAGCGGATGAATCTGGATCGCCTTGCCTTCAACGAGAACAGGCTCGAACGCCTGAATGCCGAGACGGTGCAGGGTCGGGGCCCGGTTGAGGAGGACAGGGTGCTCCTTGATGACCTCTTCCAGCACGTCCCAGACCTGCGATCGGCGGCGTTCGACCATGCGCTTGGCCGACTTGATGTTCTGGGCCAGCTCGAGATCGACCAGCCGCTTCATCACGAAGGGCTTGAACAGTTCCAGCGCCATCTGCTTGGGCAGACCGCACTGGTGGAGCTTCAGGGTGGGGCCGACCACGATGACCGAGCGGCCCGAGTAGTCCACCCGCTTGCCGAGCAGGTTCTGCCGGAAGCGGCCCTGCTTGCCCTTCAGCATGTCGGAGAGCGACTTGAGCGGGCGGTTGCCAGGACCGGTGACCGGCCGGCCTCTCCTGCCGTTGTCAAAGAGGGCGTCGACCGCCTCTTGCAGCATTCGCTTCTCGTTGTTGACGATGATCTCGGGAGCACCGAGATCCAGCAGCCGCTTCAGCCGGTTGTTGCGGTTGATCACCCGGCGGTAGAGGTCATTCAGGTCCGAGGTGGCAAAGCGGCCACCGTCGAGCTGCACCATTGGACGCAACTCGGGCGGGATGACGGGCACCGCGTCGAGGATCATGGCCCTCGGATCGTTGATACGCCGGCCGTGCTCGTCCCGCCGGTTGAAGGCCGAGACGATCTTCAGCCGCTTGATGGCCTTCTGCTTGCGCTGGACCGACAGCGGCCGGCGACCGTCTCCGGGGTCGATCGCGTCGCGAAGCTTGATCTCCTCTTCGTCGAGGTCGATTTCATGGATCAGCTGGGCGATAGCTTCGGCGCCCATGCCACCGCGGAAGTAGTCGCCGTAGCGGTCCTTGAGCTCCCGCCACAGCAACTCGTCCTCGATGATCTTCCGAGAGTGAAGGTCCCGGAACTCGTCAAAGGCGCGCCGGACGAGCTCAAGATCTGCGTCGGCCCGCTCACGAAGCGCCGCGATCTCCTTCTCGCCCGCCTTCTGGCGGGCTTTCACCTCAGAATCCTTGGCCCCCTCCTCTTCCATGCGAGCGACGTCGTCCTCGAGCGTCTTGAACCGGCGGTCGATGTCGAGGTCCCGCTGGCGCTCGATCTCGCCCAACTCCTCGCTGAGCTCGGCCTCGAGATTGGTGAGGTCCTGGTGGCGCTTCTCCTCGTCGACAAAGGTCACCAGGTTGGCGGCGAAATAGATGACCTTCTCCAGCTGCTTGGCCTTTAGCTCCTCACGCGCCTCAGTGCCCATGAGCAGGTAGGCCAGCCAGCTGCGGGTGCCGCGCAGGTACCAGATATGGACTACGGGTGCGGCCAGTTCGATGTGACCCATCCGCTCCCGGCGGACCTTGGAGCGCGTGACCTCGACGCCGCAGCGCTCACAGATGATCCCGCGAAAGCGGACGCGCTTGTACTTGCCGCAATAGCACTCCCAGTCCTTGGTCGGCCCGAAGATCTTCTCGCAGAAGAGCCCGTCCTTTTCCGGTCGGAGCGTGCGGTAGTTGATGGTCTCCGGCTTCTTGACCTCGCCGTTTGACCACGTGCGAATCGAGTCGGCGGTCGCCAACCCGATCCGGAGCTGTTCGAAGTTGTTGACGTCCAGCATTTAGATCAATAACCCCTCTCGCTGGCGCGACGTGCGTCCTCCTCGTCGGAGCCCCGCTCCGGCCGGCTGATGTCAATGCCGAGCTCCTCGGCCGTGCGGAACACGTCCTCGTCGAGCTCGCGCATCTCGATCTCCTCCCCGGTGTTCGAGAGGACCTCCACGTTGAGGCAGAGACTCTGCATTTCCTTGATAAGTACCTTGAAGCTCTCGGGAATCCCCGGTTCGGGGATGTTCTCGCCCTTGACGATCGCCTCATAGACCTTCACGCGACCGAGCACATCGTCGGACTTGATGGTCAGCAGCTCCTGCAAGGCATAGGCGGCGCCGTACGCCTCGAGGGCCCAGACCTCCATCTCGCCGAAGCGCTGACCGCCGAACTGCGCCTTTCCACCCAGCGGCTGCTGGGTGATCATGGAGTACGGCCCGGTCGAACGGGCGTGGATCTTGTCGTCGACCAGGTGGGCCAGCTTCATGATGTAGACGTAGCCAACACTGATCGGGTTGTCGTAGGGCTCCCCCGTGCGGCCGTTGAACAGGCGGGCCTTGCCGTCGGGCCCGATGAGCCGGCCGTCGACGCCGTACTCCGTTCCGGGTGCCTCCGGGTCCAGATGCTCGAAGATCCGCTTGATGGTGGGGTGCTTGCCGGCCTCGTCCTCCTCGTCCCAATGGGCCCCGTCGAAGACCGGCGTCGACACCCACACCGACGGCTCCGCCACAGGCTGGGTCTTGTGCCGGGAACCGTTGGTCGAGGCGGGGGCCGCTGGTACTGGCCCGCCGTCACCGACCCAACCCCAGCGGGCGGCGTAGCCGAGATGGCTCTCGAGCACCTGTCCGACGTTCATGCGGGACGGGACACCCAGCGGATTGAGAATGATGTCCACCGGTGTGCCATCGGCCAGATAAGGCATGTCCTCCACCGGGAGGATCTTGGAGATGACGCCCTTGTTGCCGTGACGGCCGGCCAGCTTGTCGCCCTCGGAGATCTTCCGCTTTTGCGCCACGTAGACCCGGACCAGCTGATTGACGCCGGGCGGGAGTTCGTGGGCGTCCTCCCGGGAGAACACCCGGACGTCGATGACCTTACCTTCCTCACCGTGAGGCACCTTCAGCGAGGTGTCCCGCACCTCGCGGGCCTTCTCACCGAAGATCGCCCTCAGCAGCCGCTCCTCGGGGGTGAGCTCGGTCTCGCCCTTGGGCGTCACCTTGCCGACCAGCACGTCGCCGGCGCCGACTTCGGCGCCAATGCGGATGATCCCCCGCTCGTCGAGGTCCTTCAGGATCTCCTCTGAGAGGTTGGGGATGTCCCGGGTGATCTCCTCGGCGCCGAGCTTGGTGTCGCGGGCGTCGACCTCGTGCTCCTCGATGTGGATGGAAGTGAGGACGTCGTCTCGAACCAGCCGCTGCGACAGGATGATCGCGTCCTCGTAGTTGTACCCCTCCCACGGCATGAACGCGACCAGCAGGTTCTTGCCCAGAGCCAGCTCTCCGTGGTCGGTCGACGGGCCGTCGGCCAGGACGTCGCCGGTTGACACCCGGGCGCCCTCCTCGACCACGATCCGCTGGTTCAGACAGGTGTTCTGGTTGGACCGGCGGAACTTGGCCAGCCGGTACACCTTTCGCCCGAGCGGGTTGCCCAGCCGGTCGTTCTGGCCGGGGGTGTACTCGATCGTCAGGTGCTCGCCGCTGACCTCCACGACGGTGCCGTTGCCCTCGGCCTGCAACACGTCGCCCGCGTCACGGGCGGCGCGCGCCTCCACCCCGGTCCCGATGAACGGCGCCTCCGGCTTCACCAGCGGCACCGCCTGCTTTTGCATGTTGGCGCCCATCAGGGCCCGGTTGGCGTCGTCGTGCTCGATGAACGGGATCAGGGCAGTCGAGATCGACACGATCTGCTTGGGCGACACATCCATCAGGTCGACCTCGGCCGGCGGCACGAAGTCCACCTCGCTAGTCGTCCCGTAGCTGGTGCCACCGCTCGCGTTGACCCGGACGCCGGGGCCCTGGGGAGCCCGGCGCACCAGGACCCGCTCGTCGACGAGAGTGCCGTCCGCGGCCAGCTTGGCGTTGGCCTGAGCAATGACGTACTCCTCCTCCTCATCGGCCGCGAGGTAGACGATCTCGTCCGTCACCTTGCCGTCGATGACCCGGCGATAGGGCGTCTCGATGAAGCCGTAGTTGTTGATGCGCCCGTAGCTGGCCAGGTGGCCGATCAGGCCGATGTTGGGTCCCTCCGGCGTCTCGATCGGGCACATGCGTCCGTAGTGAGAGGTGTGCACGTCCCGGACCTCGAATCCGGCTCGCTCCCGGGAAAGGCCACCGGGGCCCATGGCCGACAGGCGCCGCTTGTGGGTCAGCCCGGAAAGGGGGTTGGTCTGGTCCATGAACTGCGAGAGCTGGCTGGTCCCGAAGAACTCCTTGATGGCGGCAACCACCGGACGGATGTTGATGAGCGTCTGGGGGGTGATCGCCTCCACGTCCTGAGTCGTCATCCGCTCCCGGACGACGCGCTCCATGCGGGACAGGCCGACCCGCACCTGGTTCTGGATCAGCTCGCCGACCGAGCGGATGCGCCGGTTGGCGAAGTGATCCTGATCGTCGAGCCGGTATCCCGGCTCCCCCTTGGCAAGGTGAAGCAAGTAGCTGCAGGCAGCCAGGATCTCGCTCCGGGAGAGGACACCCTGGCCCTCCTCCGGCCGCTCGAGCTCGATGCCGAAGAGGGCTTCAGACTTGGCGATCTCGGGACCAAGCTTGCGATCCAGCTTGTACCGCCCGACCCGTGTCAGGTCGTAGCGCTTCGGATTGAAGAAGGCGTTCTCGAAATAGGCGCGCGCTGACTCGGCGCTCGGCGGCTCGCCCGGCCGGGCCCGCTTGTAGATCTCGAGGAGGGCCTCCTCCTGGGTCGGGGCGAGCTCCCGCTCTTTCTCCCACTGGCCCTCGAGAAAGTCGAAGTGACGAACGAACCGATCGAGGAACGCCTCGTCGGTGTAGCCGAGGGCGCGCAGGAGAACGAACAGCGAGAGGCGCCGCTTGCGAGCCACGCGGGACCCGGCCGTGATGTCCTTGCCCGGCTTGGCCTCGACATCGAACTCGATCCACTCGCCTCGGTACGGGTGGATGGTGCCGGTGACGACGGACTTGACGTCCCGCCCCGGCTGGAAAATGACGCCAGGAGACCGCACCAGCTGGGAGACAACCACCCGCTCGGTGCCGTTGATGATGAAGGTGCCCTTGTCGGTCATCATGGGGAAATCCCCCATGAAGACCGTCTGCTCCTTGATCTCGCCGGTATTGGCGTTCTGGAACTGCGCCCGCACGAAAATGGGCGCCGCGTAGGTCATGTCCTTTTCCTTGCATTCCTCCACCGAGAACTTCGGCGGGGGGCGAAGGTCGAGGTCATCGGGATCAAACTCCAGGATCAGTTTCAGTGATCCGGAAAAATCCTCGATCGGGCTGATGTCGCGGAAGGTCTCCGCCAGTCCCTTCTCGAGGAACCACAGAAAGGAATCGCGTTGAATCGAGATCAGGTCCGGCAGGGGCAGGACCTCATCGAGGTTGGCGAAGGAAAAACGCTCCCGGGGGACGGAACGAGACGGCAAGGGCCTACTCCTCAGGCTGAGTGAGCAAAAGGGCGGAGGCCGTCCGGGCGCGCGTCACCCGCGCCAAGGCGGGGGGGTGCGCAAAGCGGACGAGCACGGCAACCGTCTAGTGTACGACAATGCGCGAAGAAAGGCAACCGCTAGTTCGCGCTCGTCAAGAGGGCAGGGTACGGCAGTGGCGGGGCGAGGTCAAGGGGGCAACTGGCGGGCCCGACCCGGCGGCTACTTGAGCTCGACCGACGCGCCGGCTCCTTCTAGCTGGCCCTTGGCCTTTTCGGCCTCCTCCTTGGTGACGTGCTCGAGCACCGGCTTCGGGGCGCCGTCGACCAGGTCCTTGGCCTCCTTGAGGCCGAGACTGGTAAGGGAGCGGACCTCCTTGATGACCTGGATCTTCTTGTCCCCGGCAGCCGTCAGGATGACGTCGAACTCGTCCTTCTCCTCCTCCGCGGGAACGGCCTCGGCCGGGCCGCCGGGCGCGGCCGCCACCGCGGCCACGGGTGCCGCGGCGGTAACCCCGAACTTGTCCTCGAACTCCTTGAGGAGCTCGGACAGCTCGAGAACCGTCATGTTGGCGATGGAGTCGAGAATCTCTTCTTTGGTTGCCATGGTGAGCTACTCCTTGTCGGCACCGGCTTCGGGGCCGCTGCGCTGGTCGATGAGAGCGTTGAGTCCGTACGCGAAGTTGCGGGGCAGGGCCTGCAGAAGGCCGGCGAACTGCTGGAGCGGGGCGGCGAAGGCTCCTGCCAGCCGGGCCAGGACGACGTCGCGGGGCGGCAGGTCGGCAAGTGCGGTGGTGTCCGCCGCCGACAGGATGTTGCCGCCGAGCACGCCCCCCTTGAGGACCAGGCGGGGGTTGGTCCTGGCATAGTCGCGGAGAGCCTTGGCCACGGAGGCGGCATCGCCATCGACGAAGGCGATGGCCGTCGGCCCGGTCAGCAGGGCATCGAGTTCGGCCAGGCCAAGGTCGTGAACGGCAAATCGGACCAAGGTGTTCTTGTAGACCTTGTACTCCCCGCCGACCTGGCGGAGCGACCGCCGCAACGCCGCCAGTTCCTTGACGGTCAAGCCCCGGTACTCGGTCAGGATGGCGGCGTCGGCCAGATCCAGGCGCGACCGCACCTCACTCACCACCGCCACCTTCTCGGCTCTCGGATTGTCCACCGGCACCTCCCTCGCACTCTCGCAAGACCGACTGCGGTGCACGAACACACCCGGGAAGGGGGTGCCATTCGCCTGGTCAGGATTTACGCGCTGCCGCGCACCGGATGTCTTCGGCGTCTGAACTTGTGACCAGCCAGTTTAGCCGGTCGGGGCCAGCTCCTCGTCGGTCACCCGCAGCCGGCTGGTATCGACGTCGACTCCCGGAGACATCGTCGAGGACACCGCCACCGACTTGATGTAACGGCCCTTGGCCGCGGCCGGCTTGGCCCGGTTGAGCTCCTCGATGACCGCCTGGAAGTTGGCCAGCAACTGCTGGCGGCTGAAACTGACCTTGCCGATGGGGACCTGGACGACTCCACGGGAGCGGGTGTCCGCCCGGTACTCGACCCGGCCTCCCTTGAACTCTCCCACCGCCCTCGCCACGTCGGGTGTGACAGTACCGGTCTTGGGATTGGGCATCAGGCCACGAGGCCCAAGCTTCCGGCCGAGCCGTCCCACCTGACCCATCAGGTCAGGGGTCGCGCTGGCGACATCGAAGTCCATGAAGCCGCCGTCCACCCGGGCCACCAGGTCGTCCGCCCCGACGATGTCGGCGCCGGCGGCCCGGGCTGCCTCGGCCGCGTCGGCGGCGGCAAATACGGCGACCCGGACCGGCTTGCCCGTCCCGGAGGGGAGGGACACGGTGCCCCGGACGACCTGATCTGACCGCCGAGGGTCGACCCCGAGGCGGACCGCCAGCTCGACCGTCTCCTCGAACCGGGCCGAGGCCAGGCTCTTGACCAGGTCAACCGCTTCCCCCGGCGGGTAGGACCGCTGCCGGTCGAACCGGCGGGCGGCATCGATGTACTTCTTCCCGTGCTTCGGCATCACGCCTCCCTCTGTCGCGGCAGGCCGGGGCGAGGTACTCCCGGTCGCTGCGTTCCTTATCCGCCGACCCTGATCCCCATCGACCGCGCCGTGCCCGCCACTTGCTTTTTGGCCGCGTCGATGTCATTGGCATTGAGGTCCGGCATTTTGGTCTGGGCGATCTCGGTCAGCTGCGCGTCGGTGATGGTGCCGACCGTCTCGCGGCCACTCACGGCCGCCCCTTTTTCCGCCCCGACTGCCTGACGCAGGAGCACGGTGGTCGGAGGCGTTTTCAGGACGAACGTGAACGAGCGGTCCTCATAGATGGTGATCTCGACCGGGATGACCTGACCGGCCTTGTCTTCGGTTGCCGCGTTGTACTGCCGGCAAAACTCCATGGTCTGCACGCCATGGGGGCCGAGGGCGGTGCCGACGGGCGGTGCCGGCGTCGCCTTTCCCGCGGGAAGCTGGATCTTCACGATGGCGGCGACGCGCCGCTTGGCCATGTGCGGGCGCTCCTTACAGCTTCGCGACCTGCGCGAACTCGAGCTCGACGGGTGTCTCCCGCCCGAAGATGTTGACGAGGACCTTCAGCTTCAACTGGTCCTCGTTGATCTCGGCGATCGTACCGGTGAAGTCGGCAAAGGGCCCTTCCTTCACCCGCACCGACTCTCCCATCTCGTACTCCAGCCGGGGCCGGCTGCGCTTGATGGTCTCGCCTTCTTCCCCGGTCTTGACCTGCAGGATGCCCTCGACCTCCCGCCGGGACAGCGGCGTGGGGCGAGCACCCAGGCCGACGAAGCCTGTCACGCCTGGCGTGTTGCGCACGACATACCATGAATCGTCGTCGAGATCCATGCGAACCATGAGATATCCAGGGAAGACTTTCTTCGAGACGACCTGCTTCCGGCCGTTCTTGAACTCGATCACGTCCTCAACCGGGATGACGACCTCGAAGATCCGCTCCTCCATGTTCATGGACGCGATGCGGCTCTCCAGATTGGACTTCACCTTGTTCTCGTAACCGGCGTAAGTATGGACCACGAACCACTGGCCGGGCCGGTCGTACGGGCTCTCGACCGGGCGAGGAGCTTCCACCTCCTCGGCCGGCTCCGTGGCTCCGAGGAGCTCCTCTTCGGTCAGGGGCCGTTCGCCGTCGGTGATGACGGGGGCGTGGATTTCGTCGTCAGCCATGACTTGCACTCTCTTGTGTGCTGCTGATGGTCACTTGAACAGAAAACGGGCCAGGCCGGAGAAGACATAGTCCAGGGCGAAGATCAGGGCGATCATCACGATGAGGGTCACGAGAACGACCAGCGAGTAGTTGGCCGTCTCCGCCCTGGTTGGCCATGCGACCTTGCGCATCTCCACCGTGACTTCATGGAGGAACTCGCGCGGCTTGGTCCGGGTGCGCTGCGCAGCCGGAGCGGTGACGGGCCGAGCTTGCTCCCGCCGGCGAGTGGCCGGCGCACCGTCAGGGCCGAGCTGGCCCTGGCGCTGGAGCAGCCGCTTTTGTTCTCGGTTCATGCTCACGGTGCATGCCTTCCTGCGACAGAGGTGGAGCAGGGCAGGAGGGACTCGAACCCCCAACCGCCGGTTTTGGAGACCGGTGCTCTACCACTTGAGCTACTGCCCTTTGAGGGTGGGGGTTCTCCCCGGCCGAGGATAGCACTGCCCTCGTCGTCACCGGCTGGCGCCGTGCGGCCGTACTTGCCGCGCTACGGCCGCGCCGGCCGCGGCTAGGCCTGTTAGCCGGCCAGCTTCATGCGCCGGCGTCCCCTCGACACGAGGACGATGGCGCCGGCCGCGCCGGCCGCCGCAGTCGCGACCGCGACCCCGCCCAGGTAGGCCGCCCGGCGGCCGCTGAGCAGGGACCGCATGGCCCCTTGTTCTCCCGCCTCTTCCAGGTTTGCCAGGATGCCCGCGAGGACGCCGGGTGCCGGCTCAAGGACATCGGTGCGGAGATGGTGCAGGACACGGAGCAGTTTCCGGTACTGGGCCAGCTCGGCCTGGCAACGCAGGCACGTCTCGACGTGACGCTGAATGCGGCGCTCGGCCTGCTCGCCACCATCGACGATGCCGGGCAGAAGCTCGGCCACCGCCTCGCAGGTGACCCGGCGCAGGGCCCATCGGTGTCGCTCGGCGGGATCAGACGGCATGGGCGTCGCTGTCGTCGTTGTCGGTGTGATCGGCGCGGAGGGGGAAGAGCCGTTCCCGAAGCCGCCGGCGGGCGCGATGAAGCCTGACCTTGGCCGCGGCCTCGCTGATGCCGAGCTCGGCCGCGATCGCCTCGTGAGGCAGGTCATAGATGTCCCGGAGGACGATGACGGCCCGAAGTCGCGGCGGGAGCTGCTCAACGGCGCGCGCGACCCACTCACGATCAAAAGCCGCTGCCGCCCGGAGCTCAGGGTCGTGGGCCGGCTGGACGTCGGCGATGGCACTGTCCTCGTCCAGCTGGTCGTGCTGGGCCCGGGCCCGCTTGCCCACGTGGGTGGCGGAGCAATTTGCCGTTATCCGGTACATCCAGGTGGTGAACTGAGCGTCGCCGCGGAAACGGGGCAGGCCGCGATACGCCCGGAGGTAGGCATCCTGTAGCACGTCCCGCGCGTCCTCCTCATCGCCCGTCAGGCGGTACGCCAGTGTGTACATATCGGCGTAGGTCGCCTCCACCAGTTCATCGAATGCCGAACGGTCGCCCGCCCTGGCTGCGATAACCAGACCGGTGAGATCCGGCGGCATTACCCGAACTGACCCGGAGAATGGGACATGGGTTACTCCCGGCGCAGGATCAGCGCGTTTCCCGGTGCACGGTGTGCTTGCGGTCCCAGCGGCAATACTTCTTCATCTCGATGCGTTCACGATCATTTTGCCTGTTTTTCATGGTGATGTAGTTCCGGCGCTTGCACACCTCACAGGCCAGGGTGACCTTGACCCGCTTTTCGGTTTTTGCCACTCAGGCTCCTCCTTTGCCTTCCTCCGTAGCGGCGGTCGGACTCGAACCGACGACCTAGCGATTATGAGCCGCTTGCTCTGCCTACTGAGCTACGCCGCCTTCTGTCCGGGGTCTTGGGTGAGCCCCCTGTCGGAATCGAACCGACGACACCAGCCTTACCATGGCTGTGCTCTGCCGACTGAGCTAAGGGGGCGCGTCCGACCGCTGGCCCGACCGGGTCATCGTACTCCGGCGACACCTCCCGGGTAGCGTGCCGCGGATGCGAGCCCGGCTGGCGACCGTCGAGGACGCCGAGGCCGTCCGCACGATCTACAACCGGGAAGTGGTGGGCACGACCGTCACCTTCGACCTGGTCCCCCGAACACTCGCCGACCAGCTCCGGTGGCTGGCCGAGCACAGCGGCGCCCACCCCGCCCTGGTCGCGGTCGACGAGGATGAACGGGTGGCCGGCTTCGGTTCCCTCTCCCCCTACCGGAGCCGTCCTGCCTACGCAACGACGGTCGAGGACTCCGTCTACGTCGAAGAGAGCTTCCGGAGTCGGGGGGTCGGCCACCTCCTGCTCGCCAACCTGGTCGAGGTAGCCGGGATTCACGGCTTTCATGCCGTGATGGCCAGAATCGTCGGCAGCCACGAGGTGTCGATTGCGCTGCACCGGTCCTGCGGCTTCGAGCTCGTTGGCATCGAGCGGGAGGTGGGTCGCAAGTTCGGGCGCTGGCTCGACGTCGCCGTCATGCAACGGCTCCTCTGACCTACGCTCCGCCGTCAGAGGAGGGCGAACGGCCGCGCCCGCAAGGAGGAGAAATGAGCGCAGACACACTGGAACAGGCATTCGCGTCGACTGGTCGGATCCTGGCCAACGTCAGTGCCGGCCAGCTGGACAGCCCGACCCCCTGCCGCTCGTGGAAGGTACGCGATCTGGTCAACCACATCGTGGGCGGGACTTTCTTCTTCGCGGTCACGGCCGAGACGGGCCAGGCGCCCAGCGGTGGCGGTGCGGTGCCGGACTTCGTGACTGGAGACTTCTGCGCCAACTTTGAGGAGGGTGCGAAGCGTGCGGTCTCGGCCTTCCGAGGAGAGGGCGCGATGGACAAGACGATGACCCTGCCCTTCGGTCAGCTGCCGGGAGCCGTGTTCGTCAACATCGCCGCGACCGACACCTTCACGCATGGCTGGGACCTGGCCAAAGCGACCGGTCAGTCGACCAATCTCGAGCCTGCCCTGGCCACCGAACTGCTGGCGCGAGCCTGGGCGGCGCTGCCGGACAGCATGCGGGGCCCGGAAGGCCAGGCCGCGTTTGGACCGATGGTCGACGTGGCGGAGTCAGCCCCGCCCGCCGATCAACTGGCCGGCTTCCTCGGCCGCACGCCATGATCGACGATGCTCGTCCCGCAAGGGACGTTGCGCCGTCTCAGGCCGCCGTCGACAGCTCCAGGCCGGCGAGCCGGTCGGCGGCGGCGTGGGCGGTGGCCCAGTAGCGCCGGACCCGGCGAGCGCTCCAGTAGACCGGAAGCGGTGAGCGACGGGCAAGGCGCACGCCGGTCGTGGTCGGCGACCACGGAAGGACCTCAACGTCGACCCGGCCAAAAGCCCGCCTGAACCGGCCCTTCCCCTGGAGCCGGCCCGAGGTTCGCCAACCCTGCAGGCCCGACCACGGGGCCCGCAACCATGGTCCATCGATAACCAGGGCCCCGAGCCCACCGAGGGGTAGCAGGGTTCCTGGTGACCACAGGGTGCCAGCGCTGAGCCGGCGCTCCACCACGGCCGGCCCGAGGGACACGGTGCGAATGACGTCCGCCCCGTATGCCGCAGCCGCGGCGCCCTCCAGTGCCACCGGGGCAGGTTCCGGCCAGAGCCCATCCGACGTTACGAGACCGGCGCTGTTTATCATCTGAAGTTCACTCTCCTGCCCCAGCAGGGCCGACGTGTATGGAGTACGTGTCGAACGTGACGGACAGCTTCAACTGGTCCGTCCAGCTCTCCGTCCCGCTCTCGGGTCACCTGTTGATCGGTTATGACGATTGACATAGGATGACTTAACTATGGATCATGACGGCCGTCATAGTCAAGAGAAAATGATTCTCGGTCGGGTGAACGCCCAGCAGCCAGACCGGCGCCGGGTGCTTCCACCCAGGGAACGCATCGTCCGGGGTGCAGCCCAGTTGATCCGGCGAAAGGGTGTGGCCGGGACGGGGATGCGCGAGATCGTGGCGGAGGCGGATGCGCCCCGCGGGTCGCTCCAGCACTACTTCCCCGGAGGCAAGGAAGAACTGGTCGGCGAGGCACTGATCTGGATGGGCGGGGTGGCGGCCCGTCGCTTGCGCCGCCATCTCGAGCACCTCGACCCCCCGACACCGGGTGCACTTCTCGCCGCTCTGGCCGACGACTGGCGACGCGACCTGACGAGCGAGGGCTTCCTGGCCGGCTGTCCGCTCGTCGCCGCCGCGGCCGACACGACCGCAACCAGCGACCACCTCAGGCAGGTCCTGAAGCAGGCCTTCGACGGCTGGCAGGAGCCGCTGGCGGTCGCCCTGGTCGGGCTCGGCGTGCCCGAAGGGCGGGCCAACGGCCTGGCCATGGTGGTCATCAGTGCACTCGAGGGCGCCATAATCCTGGCCCGAATACGGTGTGACCTGGCGCCGCTGGATGCAGTGGTCGGCGAACTGGGCCCGCTCCTGGACGCCAGCTGCAGGGTCGGGCCGACCTGGGCAGAGCCTGAACGCACTGACGGCGTGGCTCCGTCCGCGCCGTAAGCCCTGCCGCCGATGCCGCCTCCGTGCGGTTGCAGTGCCGTGGTCGGTGGGTAGTCGCGAATACGACGACTTCCACCCCGCTAGATCCGATGGGACAGCGCCTCGACCTTCCTCTAATCCCGTCGATAAGGGCTCCCGGACGCGCCCGCCACGCGATCAGCGAGATGGTGAACAGCTCGGGCCGGCCCGACCTCTGCCCTGATGCGGCACTGCTCGTCACCGAGCTCGTGACCAATGCCGTCACTCATGCCGGCGGCCCGATAGGAGTCAGCGCCGGGTGGGTCGATGACACGCTGCGGGTGGAAGTTCACGACTTCGACACGGCCCCGCCTGTCTTCGCCACCCCTCCATCCTCGAGGAGCCGGGCCGGCGATTGTGCCTGGTCGCGGATTTGGCCGACCGCTGGGGCGTCACGCCAGAGTCACACGGCAAGACCATCTGGTTCGAACTGAACGCAAATGACCGCCGGCACGATGAGCCTCGGCGGTTCTGACCGTCAGCCAGTGGGTAGCTACTTCGACTGAACCACTGTGCACCCAACACGAACAACCATCAGGCTCGTAGGCATCGTCGCCGCGTTGGTCCTTGTCAGCGCTGTTGCGTGGACGGTGTTCTCCTCGCCGCGCGTGCTGCTGATCGGCGACTCCATCACCGACCAGTACGCCCCGGTCGCGGCCAACTCGCTGCGTCATCACGGCTATCACCCCATCGTGCGGGCCTACCCCGGAGTGGGACTGCTGGACCGAGGCCCGCGGATCGACATCTCGCAACAAATCCGCGCCGATCTCCACTCGGCCCAGGCCAACGTCGTGGTGGCCGAGTGGAGCGGCAACTACGGGCTGGCCGATCCACCGCTTGCCGGGGCACCGCAGGGCAGCGAGGCGTTCTACGCGGACTGGACACAGGCGGTTCGGTCTTTTACCCGTGAGGCCACGGCAACCGGTGCGAAGCTGATCTGGGTCGTGGCTCCACGTCCGGTCGAGGGTGATGCCAACGAAAGTGACCGGCTGGCCGTCGTGTACCAGCAGCAGCAACAGCCGGGAAAGGTCAGCATCCTTGACACCCGGGCGGCGTTCATGGCCTTCCGGGGGGCCGTCTACGCCCCCGACGGCCACCACCTCTCGATTCCGGGTGCGGCGCTCATGACCCAGCTGGTGGCCCACCGGATCCAGTCGACGCCCGCGTGGCGACTCGGGCTGCGCAAGGTGCCGCACTCTCCAATCGTCATCGCCGCCCTCGTAATCCTGTCCGCGTGCATCGTCGCCGAAGCGTCGCTCAGGCATTCCCGGACGCCACGCCAGCAACGCCAGATACGCGCCGCCTGACGGCTCGCGCGCCGGGGGCTGCGGCGTAACCTCGCAACGATGGGAGCGCTTGGTGAGTTGCTGGAAGCGCTGTACGACGCGCCGCGCGCCGCGTCACTGCACGGGAGGGCGCGCCACGGGCAGCATTTCGAGAAGATGCGAGAGGCGATCGACCGCCTCAACGGCCGTCTTCGCGGTTCGCGAGTTCTCACAGCCGGGTTGGTCCGGCCCGGCGCTAATCCGCCCACCGAGTGGCAAGAGGGACCGGTCGAGGTCTGGTGGTCCGACGGCGCTTGGCGAGTCGACAACGAGCTCGGCCGAACGGTTCGCGCTGACGGGCAGGTGCTGCGCTTTCATCCCGGCACGAGCGGAGTGATCACCTCCGAGGACGAGCAGCCGACCGAGCCGTTTGATGGCCTCGCTATGTACTTGGCACCAGCCGCGTGGCTGGGCTCATTGCGGTTCCCAATCATCGAGGACGTCGCGCATCAAGGACGGCCCTGCTGGCACGCGATGGCAGAGCCGGTGCAGACGCGGCAATTACCCGTGTCGATGCTGATGCTGGGAGCTCTGGACTTCGAGCTCTGGATCGATCGGGTAACGGGAATCGTGGTGCGGTGCGAGGGTCGTCTCGATGGGGAACTGGCGTCGCGCTTTATCGTCGACGACCTTGTCGTCGGCGAACCGATCGGTTCCGAGGTGTTTGCGTTGGCGACACCGGACGGCTCGCCCATTCGGACGCAGGGCGAATTGTGGCTCGAGGTCCTTCGGAGCCGGGGTGTCGACGTCAGCGGGATCGATCCCTCCGACCCAGATGCCATCCAGCAAGCGATGCGGTCGAGCACGAGCAGATTCGGCCAACCGAGGGACGTCGAGCAGCTCGCGGCGAAGGGATGGAGCACGGTTCGTGACACGGACCGCAAACGCCTCGACCACGGCCAGAAGATCCACATGGCGTCTCGGTCGCTGCTGCCGAACAGGGCGGTTGATGTCCGAGGGCTGAAGGCCACGTAGCCGCCAGACTGGTGGCATGGAGATCGACCAGTGGGCCTCGGCCCTCGGCAGGTACGCCGAACGTCTGCACGCAAACGCAGGTCAGGACCACCACGTCGTGTCGGCCGTCGGGGCATGGATCGTGGTGGCCCTGTGCACGCCGTTGGCAGATGGCGATGCTCGGTCCGAGCTGGCCGACGCGTTGGGCACAGATCCCGAGGCGGCTGCGAGCTTCGCCCTGACGTTGCTGGCTGACCCGCACCCACTTGTGCCCGCCGGGGCCGGGTTGTGGATCCGACCCGCGGTTGAGACGACCCGAATCAAGCAGTGGCGCGGGAAGCTGGCGGAGGTGGTCGACACCGGCGACATCCCCACCCAGGAGAAGATCGACGCCTGGGCGAGGGAGCGCACGCTGGGGATGATCGAGCGCTTCCCCATCACGCTCACGCCGGACGACGTGTGCCTGCTGGCCAGTGCGCTGGCCACCAGGGTGTCGTGGGAGGTGCCGTTCGACGTGGTCGACGCCGGCCAGCTCGGCCCGGGTCCCTGGTCGATGCGGCTGCGACGGGTGCTCCGGCCGCCCAAGGATGATCCTCGCCACCGGCAGTACCTGGCCAACACCGACCGGGCCGGCATCGTCGGTGTGCATCTGACCGGTGCCCGGGGCGGTCTGCTGGTCGGGTCGGTGATCGCGGCCGATCGCGCACTCCCCGCCGGTGACGTCCTCGCCGCCGCCCAGCA